>JAUPLE010000123.1 GCA_030837085.1 Acidobacteriota bacterium
ATCGCTTGACCATTTCATTGGGAATGGCGAGCACCGGGGTGTTTTCATCATCCATGCCCCGGAAGGTTAACAACCCGAAGTAATACAGCAGGGAAATAAAATTTTTTGGTCTGGCTATTTCTTCGATTGGGAAACCGGTTTCAATGGAGGAATGAAGGGAACCGGCCGCGATGATTTGTTGGAGTTTGGAAAAATTCCCATTGGTTTGGGCGGCGGCAGCGCCTTTTTTGTCGATAATAATCAAATGACGCAATTTTTTATAATCTATCCGGGCATTTCGGTCAATCAGTTCATTGGGAATTTTCGACCTTAATAGGTACTGCTGGAGGAAATACAGGACATGAACGGTGTTAAACAGATCAGTATCGGAATCAATAGAGAAGCGATAATGGTTATACCAATGACTCATAATCTCCATTAGTTCGGGAGTAGAATGAAGGATTTTCCCGGTTTGCCGGAAGTATTCGATTATGGTTTCAACTTCGGATCGGGTAAAGCCCATGATCTCGTTAATATCCGGGTCCATGGTAATGTTGGTAGCAATATTAAACCCGGAGGTGACATCGTCCATGGTGACGGGAGACACGCCGCTCATAAATAGGCGGGAAATGGGCGCATCCATATCGGTAGTGCCGGCTTTGATCACATTAAAAAAAGCGCGGAAAAAACCGCTGCCGTGGGTGATATCCACGAATGCCCGCTCACCGGATTCGGAAAGGATGGTATTGGCGAAATTATCATACTCATCGATGATGACATATAATTTTTGTTCTATTCCCTTACAAAATCTTAATAGCGATACCATCACATCTGAGGCGCTTTTTCTCAAACTAAATTCTGTTTTTGCTTCTTTTATGTCGATCCCCAGGATTTTTTCGTATTTCGATATAAAACCATACGCGGAATCTTTGATATAATTGATAAATGATTCCTCTACCCGTGAGATATCGGGATTTACCGTTGAAAAATTCAATTTTAAAATCATATAGCTGTTTTTTTCGTGCGTTGGGCTTTGGTGTATATCAACGCCGCTGAAAAGGGAATCGAAACGGTCTTTGAAAGCGATGTCGTAATAAGCTTCAAGGATTCCCAGGAAGAGGGATTTGCCGAAACGCCGCGGGCGGATGAGGAATAAGTAACTGCCTTTTTCTTCGATGTCGCGGATAAACCTTGTTTTATCGACGTAATAAAGATTTTTTACCCTGAACTCATTGAAATCGGCAATCCCATAGGGGATTTTTTTTAAGTTGTGCGTTTCAATCATCATGAATTGATAATACTCCAAGGGAATCTATTTGTCAATTGTACTGCTGTGAAAATATCACAACGATGTAGGGGTTTGATTCATCAAACCCAAAAATGTGAAGGGCTTGATAAATCAAGCCCCTACATGATAAATCAAGCCCCTACGGAAATATGGAAAAGGTAAGACAACAAAAAAACCATTATTTTCATCGTCTCAGGGCGAGGGCAAAGCCCTCATGACGAACTACCCTGAAAATAGTCTACTTATTTCTCACTTAAAATATCTTCTAACGCTTTAACGGCCCTCGGGTCTTTGGATTCCCCCAAAAATAAAACCGCATGTTTTCGGATTTCAGTGTTTTTATGGCTTTTGGCAATGGGTATCAAAAGATCGACCATCTCACCTCCGCCAAATTCAGCAAGGGCAAACAACGCATTTTTCTGCGCTTCCACCCCGGCGCCGTCATCCTCTATCACCTTCTTCAAAATGTCCAGGGCTTCTTTTTTCCCCGTCTGCCCCAGGAAAAAAATGGCTTTACTGCGCAATTCCTCATCTTTCTCATTTTGTGCCACTGATTTCAATTTCTCAAAAGCTTTATCGCTCTGGGGCTGCGAAAAAGCGAAAAGAATCTTTTCTTTTAACTCTGCATCATTAACTTTGTCATAAATCTCCAGCAGCACATCGACTCCTTCCGCGCCCTGCATTTGCCCCAAACAGAAAGCCGCATGCTCTCTTATTTCAGGCGATGGGTCTTCCACCACCAGCCGCTTCAGCATGGGCAGCGCTCTTGCTTTGCTTTTTTCACTGAGAATGAATAACGCCTTTTTTCTCAAATCGGGATTGTCTTTATTGGCCAGGATTTTTTCCAATATCGGGATGGCATCCTCATCTTTCATCATCAAAACCGCATCCAATGCCGCGGATTTTAATTCCGCCGCTTCATCCTTTACCTTTTCCTGCTCTTTGTTTTCCGCTTTCGCTCCTTGCTCTTGCGCAAGCAGCCGGAACCCATCGCCTACCAGACCTATCACGGTTAGCGTAACCACGATCATCATTAAAATTCTTATTCTCTTCATTATTGACCTCCGTATTTTGTTTTATATTTTCGTTTTAATTCATTGCGAGCCCTTACTCTAGGATTTTTAAAATAAATGCCTGTGCTTCTTTGCTTTGCCACTGGCCCAAACAGAAAATGATCTGCTTTTTTAATTCCAGGTTCTGCTCAACTTTATAGATACGGATCAAATCGTTGACCACAGCGCCGCCGCTGTCGCCGTCACCGGCCTGGGAGATAGCGAAAATCACCTGTTTTTTCAATTCTATATTGCCTACTTTCTCATAGATATTAACCAGTTGTTTATAACTCTCCGGGGTCCCCAACTGCCCCAACATGAAGACCGCTTGTTTTTTGACTTCGCTGTCCGGGTCTGTATTCACTGCTTCCACCAGGAGTGGAATCACGCGGTCATCATTTACCTGGGACAGGGCAAAGATAAGATTTCGTCTCAACTCCGGGTCTTTGCTGCTTTTTAAAATTTTCTCCACCGAGGGGAAGGCCTTTTCCTTGTCCATTTGCAGTAGGGCGGCGAGGGCTATTGCTTTTAAGTCTGCGTCCTCTTCTTCTTTGACGCCGTTGGTAATATATTTTTCATATTCTTTCAATCCCCTGTCCGCCAACTCCTGGGCAATCTCTACGGTCAGGAGTTTCGCTTCATCGAACCATTCGCTGCCGGGATACCGGGACAGCAAAAGCGATAAAGTTTTCAGCGCCCCTTTTTTTATTTCAAGGACCTTATCCAGGCCTTTGTCATTTTCACCCAGCTTATTCAAACTGTAACTCAACCAGTAGAGCGAATCATCCGCCAGTTCGCCATCGGGAAAATCCTCGGTTATTTTCCTGAATTGCTCTGCTGCTTTGTCCCACTCTTTGGCGTAGATGGATTTTTTCGCTTCCTGGAAAACCTTTTTTGCTTCCTTGTCGCCAGGTTTCGTTTTATCCTGGTCCGTATCGGCGGTGACATTTATAAATAAAACCAAAAGGATCAACAAGACAACGATCATTTTCATTATATGTTTCATGGTAACCTCCTATATAGCTAACGTTTGTTTATCTTTTTTTTCAAGGGTTTTCATTTTAAACAGGACATTGTTTTCTTTGATGAACCGCTGGACAGCCCGGCGAGTTTCTTCGCTGTCGCCGCTGTCATTGGAAAGCTCCAACAGTATCAGTTCCAGTTCATTCATTAATTCATTTACCGAAATATTGTTATTTTTCGTCATTACCCTTTTTAACAGTTGGTTTTCCAGCAGCAGTTTTTTAACCGTACTTTTCTCTACCAATATGTTTTCTTCCGGTGAGTTACCGGTCTGCTGGGGAGAGGAGTTGGAATAATCCAGCAGCAGGGGCAAGACATTATCAAAGTGTTCCGCTACTGCCGGGCTCAAGCGCCGCAGGGAAGAGACGGCCGTATTCATAATGTCCTTCCCCGGTTGATGGGAAAGGTATAGACCGATGGCAATGCCCACTACTAAAATAGCCGCGGCAGTCAGCGGGTACAAAACCCAGCGTATCTTAAAATCGAAACCGTCTAACCAATCTATCAAATTAAAGATTTTTGCCGGCGATTTTTGCTCTTTTACTTCCTCAGCGGCGTCCAATTTCTCTTCCAACCGTAGGGAATAGTTTTCCCAGAAGGCGTCGCTCATTTGGGGGCGCTGTCGTTTGTTCATGACGGCTAACAGGGCAGCCAGTTTTTTATATTCTTCCGAACACCTCTGACAATCTTTTAAATGTTCCCGGAGCTTTCTCAACTCCGCTTGGGGTAATACGTTGTTATCGTTCAGGGCATCCGGCATTAAATCTTTTATTTTTTTACATTTTCTCATTGCTGTACCTCCATTCCCAGGTCCAGGGAATCCCTATAAAATCCCAGGGCATTTTGCATTTTCCTAATTGCCCTGGAAAGCAGGCTTTTTACTGTCCCTTCGGAAATATTTAAAAGTTCTCCCACGGTTTTTCCCGGCATTCCACGGTAGTGTCGCATCACGAAAACCGAGCGTTCCCTGGGGGACAACGTATCCAGCGCCTGCTGGATATGCATTTGCATCTGCCGCGATTCGGCGTACGTTTCCGGGTTGCCGGTAGACGGGTTTCCAGGGAAGACCGGGTCAGCCGAAACACTTTCATCCAGCGGCGCCTGGTTTTTCTCTATTTCAAAAGACTTCTTCCGCTTCAGGGCCAGGAAGGTATTGAGGGTAATCCGGTAGAGCCAGGTACTTATCGATGCTTCTCCTTTGAAAGTATGCAAGGAGCGGAAGGCTTTGATAAAAACATCCTGCGACAGGTCTTCCGCATCCTGGATAGAGCCGGTAAAATCAAAGGCCAGGTAGAAAATTTTCTTTTTATTGTCTTCCACGATTTCACGGAACGCGTTCCGGTCGCCCTGGTTTGCTTGTTTGATCAGTCTCAATTCGTAATTTTGTAATAATTCCATTTTGTCTATCCGTATTGATTTAGACGAGGATGTTACCGGGATAGTTTACAGGAAAAATGATGAAAATGAAAGAATCGATCTCGGTTTGATAATGTCTTGCACGGCTTTACCTTTTTTGATATACTTCCTAACAGGAGGGTAATGATGTTAAAGAAAACTATTTTTACTTTTCTGTCAGTATGGATTATCCTGCAGGCATTCCCTGTCGGGGCCCAATATTATGATTACCACCGGGAAGAATCGCCGTCCATCAGTTGGAACAGCATTCCCATGTTTGACGCCCGTATGTTGGCCGTGGGTGGAATTTCCCTTATGGCTTCCGAGGCGTTTTCAGCCGTCATTAACCCGGCAACTATTCCCGAAACTAAAGGAATTCTTGCCGGCGCTTCTTTCCAGTTTGTCACACACCAGGCATTCCAATACTGGGGCCTCAATCAAGGGGTATATAATACATATCAACCCAGAACCCAGGAAAATTATCGCCCCGGCGGCTTCACACTGAAATTTCCCATAAAAGGAATGTGTTTCTCCGGCGGCTGGTATATTGCCAACCTGTTGGAATTACCCAAATTTGATTTTTCCGATTCCGGTTGGTCCTGGAAAGCAACTTTCCCTGGAGTTGAAAATGCCGTTTTTGCCGTCGCCGCCTGGAAATGGGGAAAAAATGTCTCCGTGGGAATTAAATTGGATTATCTATTTGCCAATCGAAGGGTAGACATCGAGGAAACCTGGCCAACCTACTATCCCACCACATACCTGCACCGGGAAAGCCACCATATGAGATGCATTATTCCTTCCCTCGGCGCTAAATTGAAAATTTCTCCCCAATGGACATTGGGCGCGGTGCTTGTTTACCCCCTGCGCGGCAAGGCGCACAGGACCCTGGACCATATTTTCGACAGTCCCACTA
>JAUPLE010000004.1 GCA_030837085.1 Acidobacteriota bacterium
CTGGGTGGTACTCCCGGGCAACCGGCTTCGTGTTAAAAAAAGCACAAACCCGGTGGTCCTACTGTTAACACCGGTCAATATGTACAATAAACCGGGATGCCTCAATAAGATAGAGATACGATTTTAAATTCAAATGATGAATGATGAATGATGAAAAAAATTAAAAATATTTTAAAACTGGTTATCGTTAATGTAGTCGTTTTCGCGGCGCTGCTGGAAGTAATATCCGCGGCAGTCTATTTTTTTAAATATAAAGTCCTTTTCTATACCCATACCAATGCTCCCCTGGAATATACCATCAATGAACGCAGTGAACCCGGTGTTGAGCGTAATGCCGAACAATTAACCCAATTGACCGATAAACGCTTTCATCCTTTTTTCGGTTACACCCACCAGGTCGGTTCAGGCGATACCAATAATTACGGGTTTTACTGTTCCTATGATTTTCCCTTTAAAAGAGAAAAGGCAAATCAATATATTATCGGTATTTTTGGAGGTTCCGTGGCCAATGGCTTTTACGTCGATGGCCTGGAACGCTTGACAGCGCGATTGAAACTGCATCCATTTTTTGCCGATAAGGAAATCATTTATTTGAATTATGCATTGGGGGGATATAAGCAGCCGCAGCAGCTCGAGGCCCTGGCGTATTTTCTTGCTGTCGGCCAGGAACTGGACATGGTTCTCAATATCGATGGTTTTAATGAGATCGTATTTTGTTTCAATAACAACCGCTTGAATGTCGATATCGCCATGCCCAGCGCCCAGCATTTTTTGCCCATGAAAGATTTAATGGACAGCCGCACTATGACGGGTGAGCAACTGGATGTGATAGCAAAGATTCAAAACCATAAAAAAGGCCTCAGCAGGATTGTTGAAAAACTCGATCATACGAAATCAGCCTCCTTATACCTGGTTTATGCGTCATACGGGAAGTATCTCTATAAGCAGTACCGCGGCGAATTGGTGCGGTTTGACACTTTGATTAAAGCGGCGAAACCCGGGGCTGAGGCTTCGATCGTTAATATGAAATATACCCCCGGGATAGGAAGTGAGCCGACCCTGCTGGCGCAGGTGGCGACGCTCTGGTATCGTAGTTCGTTTATGATGAACAGTATGATGGCTGGGGGGCTGACTGGTGGGGGAGAGTCGCGGTATTTTCATTTTTTGCAGCCTAACCAGTATTATTCGAAGAAGATTTTTACGGGCAAAGAGCAGCGGGACGCCGTAGATGGACAATCGACCTACAGCAACCTGGTAAAGATAGGATACCCGGTGTTTGAGAAAGTAGTGGGGGTGCTGCGCCGGAATGGGGTGAAGGCGTTTAGTGCGGTGGAGATTTTCGATAAGATCAAGGAAACGGTTTTCATCGATCAGTGTTGTCATTTTAACAAGCTGGGCAATGATATTTTTGCCGATTTTATAGCGGATTGTATTTTGAAAGAATGGAATTAAAATCCAATCTTGCAGACTACTCTTAATTGTGCTATAACATGGTATGCACAAAATAAAAGAATATATCCTGTCTACACTGGCCTGGGTTTTCGCTTTGTTAGCTTTTACCTGCGGGTGTTTGATGATGTTGTTCATCGGTCTTTTTCATACCGGGAAAGTGTTTGAATGGGTTCTAAAAGTTACCTGCCGCGGGGTTATATTCTGCGCGGGCATGCGGCTGACAATAACAGGTCTTGAAAATGTCGCCCCGCAAAAACAATACATCATTATGATGAATCACGTCAACACACTGGACCCCTTTACATTCTACGCCAAATTTCCCGGCAAAGCGCGGGGCGTTGAAGAAGAAAGCCATTTTAACTGGCCTTTTTACGGCCCCTTGATCCGCCGCATCGGCCAGATTCCCATCAACCGGAAAGACGCCCGGAAAGCAATCGCGGCACTTAAAAAAGCCGGCGAATTGATCCGCCAAATAAAGAATGTTTCTATCACTATTCTACCCGAAGGCACCCGGACACTGACCGGCAAATTGGGAGATTTTAAAAAAGGCGGCTTTCTCATTGCCCTGGAAGCCGGCCTGGATATACTGCCCATAATTCAAATCGGCGCCTTTGAGTTTAAACGCAAAGGAAGCTGGGTCATGCGCCCGGGAAAAGTTCAAATGGTCATCGAAAAACCCATCCCCACCGCGGGATATTCCCGGAAGAATATCGATGAGTTAATGTCTCTCACCCGTGACGTTTTTTTGAAATATGTGGGATGAAAACAGGCTGAATCCGGAAAGCCCACGGAACACACGGAACACACAGACGGACATAGACTAAACGGTCCTATTTGGGTTCTATACGGATAATTACATGTCTCCTCATATATCGTCCTACATCATCTTTTCTTAGAAATACCAAACTATATTCTCCTATAAACCCCGGCCCCGGCTGCCAATAGAAAACTCCGCTGTCTTTGTCAAGCGTCGAGCCAATTGGTAATCCTCTTAATTGATCGCCGACAACTAAATATCCTTCCAACACTTCTGCCGCGGAAAGATCTATTTCCACTCGTTCCAGTTCTTTGATTTCAAGGGAAATTGTTTTGTCAACGGTGGGGGAGTATGGAGCAAAGGTGGGCGAAGAAGGGTCAAAAGCGGGCGCACACGCAGGTGCGCCCCTACTGACTTGATCGCTGGCCCCTGAATTCTGGATGTTAAAATACCGGCTTCCGATTCCATCGCTATTCCCGCCGTTATCGGAAACGATCCAGGCAATGGTATGAACCCCGTTTTTAAACGCGGTAGTATTGATACTATAATAACCGATCGCCCCATTGGTATTGGCGTAACCCGGGAACAGACCGGCGATGTCCCCCCTATAGACATTATAAGTCGGACGTCCGATAAAAACGCCGTCTATGTATATCGCCATTGTAGAGCCATCGGTTTTTATTGAATTGGGATGCGGGGTCAGCGCCCAGCCCCAATTGATAAAACTTTCCCCGGAAGCTGCTCCCCCCTGGGTTGGGGTATCGATGGCCCCAAACGGTTTAACCGCATGCGCATTATCGCAGGTAATAACTCTGACGCCCAGTGTGACGCTTTTGCCCTCCGAATCCGTGGCAATGGCATGTAACTTGAACGTTCCATTCCCACCATTGGGGAGAAAATACGTCAGCAGCATATAGCCCCAGCCGGCTTTGTAACTCATGGGATAGGTCGGGAAAGCCTGCTCAACGTCCGGCCGCGATCCTTCGACAAATGAGGCGTCGCCGATGTAAACCAAACTCCCTGTTTCGCCGCGGTATATTTTTACACTTTCTACCCCGATGTCATCCAACGCCCACCCCGTGACAGGGATGCTGCTCATTACGGTGGAACCGGCGACCGGGGTGGAGAATTCTCCAAACGGGGCAGCCGTTGTTTCCGCCCCATAAACGGTCAGTGTAACAGGAACGGTTACAGGCGAGTTGGCGGCCCCGGGATCCGAGATAGTAATCGTTCCAGTGTATGCGCCTACCGGTAATGAGGCTGGGTCAACCGACACCGACACGACGCCGGAGCCGGCGCCGGAAACGGGCGTGCATGTCAACCAGGAAGCGTCATCCGAAATACTCCAATTGAGAAGACCATTTTTTAAGTTGGATATATCTATCGTTTGAGGGCCTGTTTTATATCCCGAAGTCGTGGCGTTGAAAGAAAGCGAATTCCTGGAGGATGCTATTTCGACTTCTTCCAATGTAGGGGTCACTTTACTCCCCCCGGGCAAAGTCATCTTATTGGCGGGGCTTCCCGGTTTCAGGTTAACTGTGGCGTTACTACCATTGGTAATGGCCTGGGAACCATAATCGTAAACCCCTTTTCCCGGGTGCGCAACCTTCAGTTGAAACTTGTCGCTCCCCTTCCCTTTGATGGTTACGTCAAATGTACCTTCGGGTAGAAAGAACGACCAGGTTTTATTATTAAGATTATTCCCGGTGCACAGCGCAGTGAGATAGGCGCCAGGGATTTCATTGACAAACTGGTTATTAAACATCCCCGCTCTTTTCCCGGTTACTTTATCCGTGATTTGCAGGTCCACCAGGCAGTCCAGCAGACCGCCCATCTTAAATTTATCGATTTCAGCCGAGATTTGGTCCATCCAGGTGGGGGTTTCCGTGGGGGAATAATTATACCCGGTTCCGCCGGTCAGGGGGAAATCGCCCTGCCAGCGTTCCGCGTCATCCGGCGCCCCGTAGGAGAACATTTTATCGGCCCAAACAGAGGCCGAATAATAAGCGTTGTATTGGGTAACCCAGGGGTCCAAAACAATCCCCTTTTTCCAATCAAGCCCGCTGAAATACACAGTCGCGGCTTTGTGTCCCAGGCCAGCGGTGGGGGCCCAGGATTTGACCGGTGAAAAATCCAGGCCATTGAACAAGTCTGCGTAGGTTCGCGTCGGGTTAACAGAGGAGTCGATTACTTTTTTACAGGTTTTCATTTCAACCAGCCAGTTTACCACGGATAATTGATAGTGTTCGCAGGAGATACCGCCCTGTGAGTCCCGGCTGATATAGATAGTACCAAGATAATGATCTTTACCCGTGATATCCTGGTCCGGGCCCCATAAATTAAAATTCCAGCGCAGGTTAGCGGTTACGCCGTTCCAAGAGCTGCCGGTGCCGAAGGTGGGTCTACCCGTGAGATTAAGCGATGAGAATTCCCCCAACAATTCCGCCATATTTTGGTTGGGCGTGCAGCCGAAGCGGTCCACTTGCATCGTGTTAAATGGCGCTTCGAGTTTTGAATCCGGGCAGGGGTCCTGGTCATCGGCGACGCCGTCGCCGTCTTCATCGCTGTCCAGGTAATCGAAACCGAACCCGCCGACCGCGATGGATTTAAAAGGGCGATTATCGGTGGTATTATTTTCCACTTTAATCGTATGATGCCCCTGGCCTAGTCCGGCGACATTGAGGCATTTCCATTGTCCTTCGGCATAGGTAGCGACATTCAAGTCGCCCGACCAGACTGCGACACCATCCACCAGTACCCGGGCGCATCCGTTGTAAGGCCAAAATGAAAGTTTAGCCATCGCGATGGCCACGGGTTCATTGCCATGATATTCCGCCTGTATCCAGTCCCCTTTGGCGGGTAATATCATATATCCCCAGGCATGCACAGAGGCCCCCGCGCTTTTGGTAACGGTGACCCCGGCCGGCCAACCGCAAAAGCCGTTGGTGGCAGTGGGGTCAACGCAAATTTTATAAGGCCCCATCTGCTCACTGGGAACCAGGGAAACACAAACGGCAGCCAGTTGTTGCGCCGCCAATAATACGATGAATATGATAACATATTTTTTCATAGTAGTACTATTTCACTTCTTCGTGATGGACCATCCGGTTCCCACAAAAAATTAATATCAATCTCTTCAAGGTCGTATGTCCAATGGCTTTCTTGAACTTTTCATCCATGCTGTATTGAAGTAATTGCTTTTCCGCTTCGGTTTTCAGTTGATCGATTTGTTTTTGAGGCGGTCCCTGTTTTTTTGCGCCCACCGGCTTAATGTATTTGATCTCTATAAGATATGAATATTTAATGCCGGGATGCTGCACCAACAAAGGCTCAAGCGCCAGGTCGGAGAAGCCCTGGTTCAACTCTTTCTCCGAATGCACAATATATAACGGACTCAAGCCAAAGTACACATTCCAGAGAACTTGCGCCGATTTTTCTTCTTTCATTAAATCTCTCAACCCCAGCGACGCCAGCATCAAATCCGCTATATACTTCACCACCGGTTCCCATTCTCCTTTGAACGCCATCCGGTCCATTAATTTTGAGTACTTATACAATTCGATATTGAATATACCTGTTTCTTCATAGGCTTTTTTAAAATAATCATAGTATAGGCATTTGATGGATTCGTTGGGAATAGCCAGGATGGAATTTTCTTCCTCATCCATACCCCGAATCGTCAGTAGGCCGAAGTAATATAGAAGAGAGATAAAATTATCCGGGTGGGTAATTTCGTCGATGGGAAACCCCTTTATGATATGGGAATGAATGGCGCTGTTTTCGATGATTTCTTGCAGGATGGAAAAATTCCCGTTGGTTGTCGGGGTGCCTTTTCGATCGATGACGATAAAATGGTGGAGTTTGTCATAATCGATCCGGACGTTTCTATCGATCATATCGGTTGGGATTTTGTTCCTGATAAGGTATTGTTGCATGAAATATAAAACGTGAACCGTATTAAAAACCTCGATGTCCGAATCGATGGAGAAACGGTAGTGATTATACCACCGGCTCATGATTTCCAGGAGTTCCCCGGTGGGATGAAGGATTTTGCCGTTTTCCCTGTAGTATTCGATCATTTGTACGACTTCTTCCCGGGTGAAACCCATCATATCATTTAGATCCGGGTCAAGAGAAATATTGGTCGCGATATTAAACCCGGAGGTGACGTCATCCAGGGTAATGGGAGAGACGCCGGTCATGAATAAACGGGAAATCGCTGCGCCGCTTCCGGTAGTCCCGGCTTTAAGGGTATTAAAAAACGCCCGTAAAAAACCTTCCCCATGGGTGATATTGATGAATGCCTGCTCCCCGGAAGTGGATAAGATGGTATTGGCAAAGTTGTCGTACTCATCGATGATGACATACAATTTTTGTTTTTTTCCCCGGTAATAATTTAAAAAAAGGACCATTACTTCGGATGCGTTTTTTTTCGAACTGAGTGCGTTTTCGGCTTTT
>JAUPLE010000124.1 GCA_030837085.1 Acidobacteriota bacterium
AAGACCAGACCCTACAACTAAAAGACCAATCCGAGAAACTCAAGGAGATGGATAAAATCAAGTCCCGTTTTTTTGCCAACATCTCCCATGAGTTCCGCACGCCCCTTACCCTGATAATGAGTCCGCTGGAACAAATGCTTTCCGACGCCGGGGACAAAAAACAAAAAGAGAAATTCGAGGTAATGCTCCGCGGTTCCCGGCAATTGCTTACGTTGATCAACCAGTTGCTGGACCTCTCCCGGTTC
Organism: Acidobacteriota bacterium; assembly: GCA_030837085.1. GTDB lineage: Bacteria > Acidobacteriota > Aminicenantia > UBA2199 > UBA2199 > JAKAGC01. The sequence continues at coordinate 246 of JAUPLE010000124.1, forward strand.
GACAGCGGCAAAACGAAATTGCAAGCCGCCTGCCGGGATATTGTTCCCTATATAAAAGCCATAATCGAATCTTTCCAGGTACTGGCCCAACAAAACCAGGTGAACCTGGAATTTCATTCTACCGAAAAAGAAATCCCACTTTTCTATGACGCCCGGAGAATGGAAGAAGTCATGTATAATCTCCTGATAAACGCCTTTAAATTTACTCCCGTCGGAGGCGCCATTAAAGTATCCGTTAGTAAAGAGCAGGAAGACGTTAGAATATCCGTGGCGGATACAGGGACCGGCATTCCCAAAGAGCAACTTCCCAATATTTTCGATCGTTTTTACCAGTCGGAAAGACCCGGGGGAAAGGGACCCAGGGGCACCGGCATCGGCCTTGCCTTGACCAAAGAAATCATTCAAATGCATCATGGAAAAATCGATGTCCACAGCCAGGAAGGAAAAGGCAGCGAATTTGATATCGTGCTTCCCCTGGGGAGCAGCCACCTTAAACCGGATGAAATCGTGACTCCTTCCGAAATCACATCCGCCAACCTGAAACTCAAAGAAGTCGAAGCGTTTTTTCCGGCCGAAGAAATTCCTGAACCGGAGGAAGGGGAAGAAAGTAAGACGTGCGGCGAAATTGGGAAGGAAAAGGAAACAGGCCCTGGGGAAGAACCCGACCAGGAAAAAGTAGTGATCCTGGTGGTTGAAGACAATCCCGATGTCAGGAAATACATACGCGAGCCCCTTGAGCCTTTCTATAATGTTGAAGAAGCCGGCGACGGCAAAGAGGGCATTGCAAAGGCCAAAGAAATCATCCCGGATTTAATCGTCAGCGACATCATGATGCCTGAGGCCGATGGCTATGAGTTATGCCGCGAGTTGAAAAAAGACATTGCCACCAGTCATGTCCCCATCATCCTGTTGACGGCCAAAGCATCGGAAGAAAGCATTATCCAGGGATTGGAAACCGGGGCCGACGATTATGTCACAAAGCCCTTCAATTCAAGGATATTGTTTAGCCGGATCAAGAATTTAATTGAGCTTCGCCGTCAGATGCAGTTAAAAATCCAGCGCCGGAAGATGCTGCTGCCGTCGGAAATCACCGTATCCTCCATGGATGAGAAGTTTCTCAAGGAGTTGCAGGGGATAGTAGAGAAGAACATGTCCGATGAAGAGTTTGATGTAGATAAGTTGTGTGGGAAGTTGTATATGGGACGGTCCACATTATTCAGGAAAGTAAAAGCCTTGACCGGTGAGACGCCCAACCAGTTTATCATGTCGTACCGGTTGGAGCGGGGGGCGCAGTTATTGCGGGAGAATTTCGGGAATGTGACTGAGGTTGCATTTGCTGTTGGGTTTTCCAGTTCCACCTATTTTGCCACCTGTTTTAAAGAAAAATTTGGGGAAGCCCCCTCGACATATCAAGCAGCAGGAGCAAAATAAAATGATGAAGGATGAATGATGAAAACAACAATCAGGATAACCAATGCTTCTTTTTGTCCGTGAGTCGTCCGTATTTGTCCGTGGCTCTTTTTTGTTTTGAATTTTGAACCTTTATATTTGAGATTTGTTTCGGATTTCGTGCTTCGTGCTTGTTTTTATTCGTGTTTATTCGTGTAATTCGTGGGATCCTATTTTTTTTCTTTTTCTTCGCGGTGCTTCGCTCATTAAGAATGTCGCCTGTTCTGCCGGGACTTTCGCGGTTATTTTCATGGCAAACACAGTCCTTTTAGTACCGTAATCGGTTTCGTAAGGACCGGCAACGGTCTTCTGAGGACCGATAGCGATCCCCGTAGTACCGAGATCAGCCCCCTATGGACCGCCTTCGGTATTCATAGTACCGCGTGTGGTTTTATTAGGACCGACTTCGGTTCGCAACGAACCGTTTACGGTTCTCATCGCATGGGACATGGTCTTTTGAGGACCGTCAGCGGTTCTCTCAGTACCGTGTGCGGTTCTATTCGTACCGAAAACGGCTCAATTTAATATGATGATGGTTCTCCCAGGACCGGGAGCGCCGTATTTTATACCTTAAAAACCTGGTAATTCGTTATGATGTGGGCTTCGCCCGGGATTGTGAAAACATTTGCCACCAAGAGACGGCGCACCAAGGCACCAAGGCACCAAGGTTTTTTTCCCCGCAAATTTGCGGGGTTTGCTTTTTCTTACCTTCTTAACTTCCTAACTTCCTAACTTCCATCTTTTCTCCCTTTGTGCCTTCGCACATGCGTGCCTTTGTGGCTATTTTCGCAGCACCCTGGGCAAAGATAAAACATAAATCGTTTTTTTTAATCTGTGAAAATCCGTGTAATTTGTGGACAAAAGACGTATGATTTTCATTTTTTTGATTCCCAAAATACGCTTCTTAAAATATTCTCCAGGGGAGAGACAATTTTTAAGGTTTTTGGGACTACTTTTAAGGCATTTCACTGACGAACAATACATAATATGACCAGATAGTTTGAAGGAGGTGTTACGATGAATTATTCAATAGAGAAAAGAGTGACCCTTTTTCAGGGGGAACAAAACAGGCCTGGCGGCCTTTTCGAAGAACAATACACCCGATGGCAGTTGATCAGTGGGTGGAACCTTGAGCCGGCTGACAAAATCGGGCGCATTCTATCCCTGTACCGGATGGGTTATGAGGCTGAACTGCATTCTCAATGGGTAATTGCCGACTATTTCTTTGATAAAGTACTTGCGCTTTTAAAAAAGTATTTTAAAGAAAATGGTCCATGGGAAGCGCTAATTAAAAAATATGAACTGAATGAGGACACCGATACGTTCCGACGAAAATTAAGCGTCGAAGTCCTCATGGGCATCCATCTTGCTTTTTTCAAGGGTATGAATAGTAGAGAAAAAGAAAACGCCCCATGTTACAGGGAAATCAAACATCTTCAATGTTTGGATATCATTTCGAAAAATTTTCTATCTGAAAATGATCCTGAAAAAGAAGCTATCTACGATGACATTAAAATGCTCTGGCTTCAATTATATGAGGATAGAAGGGAATGGGATAATGCCATCACGATTTGCAAGGAATTTGTAAAAACCGGCGATAATCCGCCGCATTATAAAAAAAAATTGGCTGACCTCTATTTCAAAAAAAGCATAGAAGATAAGGTCATTTTTAAGAGCACGGTTAAGTTGTCAGAAAACATCGGGAAATTGGAAATTATACTTCTTGACCTTCCCGACGATATTTCTATATATCACAAAATCGGCTTTTTGTATTATTACCTGGCATTAAATAATGCAAATGTGGGTAATTATGCCAAAGCGTTGTTAGCTATCGCGAAAGCTTCTGTTTTCAACCCATCAATTCCTGATCTGAACAAAACCAAGAATGTGTTGATAAATATAATGAAAGACTATGATCTCAAGGCAGCGGATCTGCTTAGAAACGCCCGGCAAAATCCCGGCACACTGCTGAATTCCGTAGAACAAAAAATTATAAACGAATCAAGACTGGGATTTCCTTTGTTGCAAAAATATGAAAATTCAGAAGGTTATAGAAAAACAGTTCTCGGTAGAAGGAACGCCTACTTTAAACATCTTTGGGACAATATTATGCCTCTCGGTAATGATGAAGAAAACTGGGAAGAGCGTTCAGAACAGTTAAACTCAGCATTGACTAAGTTGTTTGATATAAAAGATTTGACAACGGAAAATGTACCGGAAGAATGGTCAAAAATACTTGTTGAGTTTCCGCAGCTCCAGGAAATACCGGTGAAAAATATCAGCGATTTCATAAAGGATTTCATTGCTCCCGGAGACAATTCAATAAAGGAGGTCCAATATCGATTTAAAAGTAAAGCCTTTATCGATCCCAATACCATTGCAATTCAACAGCCCGGGGTTAAAAAACGCGAAAAGATCATTCCTATCGATTTCTGGTTTTTTTCCACAAGGGACCTGTTTTTTAAGGCCGCGGGGATAGTGGCTGTTCTTCTCTTATCGGTAACCATCTATTTCTCTATAACTGAGCCGATGAAGGAGCATCGGCGAAACCTGGCATATGACAGGATAATATCCGCTGTCTATGATAATCAAAACGATAATTTTGTTTCACTGGCAGAAAATATTGAGCTTTTTTTGGATAACCTGCCGTCATTAAAGAGAGACAGCAGGGAGGTTTATGTGAAGTCGCTTTATGAAAGCGAGTTCTGCAGGTGGTTTATGAACCGGAATAACAATCAAAAGGAAATATTAATTGCCCAGGCGAGTAAATTCAAAAAACTTATGGGGAGGTAATACCATGAAAAAAATAAATATACTAATTTTGCTTTTTAGCATCCTGGTTATTGGCTGGTCTGCTTTTCAGTATAATTCTCTACTGGTGTCAAATTATGGGAAATTCACAGCCTACCCACAGGGTAAAACCGCAAAGGTAGACTTTAAATTATCCGAGCTTTCAGAGGAAGAATTCACCGAAAGGGAACAAATGGACCAGGTTAGGGATTGGTTGCTGCTTGGAGTTTTGTTTAACAGCGGTCTTGACGCTTCTTCCGTTAATAAAATCACATTTGATATGCCCACCAACCGTTATGGTTACATGAAGAACATCAGTAACCTGGAATATGGGGAAACCCGGTCAAAATTTATTGGAAACGGTGAAATTGTCGCACTAATTCCGCCTTGTTCAAAGGAAGAGTACCAGGATTATATGGCGCATATTGCCGATGAGCATCGAAAAAACCTGGATGAGATACCGAAACGCATCTATGTATTCCAATATGAGATCGATTTAGACAATAATTTTGCTTTAATCACCCGCCAGGAAGATCAAGACGGCAGGATGTTATTTACCGAAGGCGCAGGATACTTAGAGAAAAAAATCGACTCCCTGGAATCTCTTAATAATTTTATGAGCCGGGTGGATGATATAACATTTGCCCGGGTTGAGGCTGACGATAAATTGGTCGTGGGCGGCCGGAAACTCAGAAGCAGGTCATATGGAAGGATAAATGTTGAAGATATTGCCGCCATATGGCAGGCAGAATTTCAATTAGAGGAGCAAAAAAAGGCATTTGAAGATAAATGGAAATATAAAACTTATCGCTTTGAATCGGAAAGGGAAGCATTGATTCAGCAAATGAAAAACGAGTACATAGAACTTAAACTTCCCGATCATATCGGTTTCTCATTAGACCCGGAATATAATTACCCGGCGATTGCAAGGTTTATTAGAAAAAATTCCAAATTTTTGGATAAAACATTTTCTGAATACGGCGCTGATACCACTGCGATATTAAGCGGCCTGGAGAAAAATGATGAGGGGCCTCTTTTTGATGCGCTGCAGAAAATAGATGCAAAGGATGAACATCTCTCCGGGGATTTATCATTTATATTTTCCCAGTTGGGAAACCAAAAAGCGCGCTATGATGGAAACTTAAAGGGAACTGAAGTAGGCATGCATCTTTTTTATACCGATTTGCTGGCTAAATTGTGGGCAGTAATTGATTTTAATTTTTCAGCTCCACTAGTTAATATTCCAAACTTTGTAAGCCAGCCATATGTAAAAGTCGCAACTATTTATCAAGAAGAGTCTAAAAGATTTAATAGCTGTCGATTTTGGTTTGGACCGGATAATAATAAATTTCAATTCGCCGGGGATAAAAACAAAGTGCTATTTGCACGAAATGTTTCACAAATATACGCCGCTTCTTCAAACTCTATCTATCCCGGCAAGGAAGTGCCTGCTTCCGCTTTCTGGGAAACTTCTTTAAACTGGTGGAATAACCATTTTGAAGAAGTAGCAAAATATGAGGCGGAATATGAACGACTAAATGAAATTTTAAAGTGGAGCGTCGTAACAAGCTGGCTAAGTTCCGAAAATAAAAGCAATTTGTTGAGGTTCCTGGGGACAGTAAAAGTAAAAAGAGATAACTGGTTTCCCGATTGGGTAAGGAGCAAAAAAGACCTGAAGTTCAACCAATGGGACCTGATAAAATTTTACCCTAAAAATTTTATGGGGAGTGAGACAGAGAAAATGCCTATTTTATCGTCTTTTTATTTTATGGAGTTTGGTGATTTTCAGCAACTTTGCGGT
>JAUPLE010000125.1 GCA_030837085.1 Acidobacteriota bacterium
AGGTAAAACCGGACCTGCGATGATGATAGGGGGTAATATTCTTTCTTTTCCGCCGGTTCAATAAAAGTGAACTCCTCTTTTACCGCTTCCTTTATATATGCGGCCACTTCGCTGATACATGCTCTTTGAAAGAACTCCTTGAGTGGGATTTTGACGTTAAAGACTTTGTGCATCCTGGCAGTCACCAGCGTGGCGTTTAAGGAATGTCCTCCTAAATCAAAGAAATTATCATCGATGCCGACGCTGGCGCTAGATTGGAGTTTCAATACGTCGACCCATATTTCAGCCATCATTTTTTCCATTTCATCGCGTGGGGCAGTGAATTCCTTTGCCGCATCCTTGATCCCCGGATCGGGCAGCGCTTTCCGGTCGATTTTGCCGTTGGGATTTAATGGGATTCTCTCCATAAATACAAAAAAGGAAGGTATCATATAATCCGGTAAAATCCCGGAGAGATATGTTTTCAATCCAGCGGCGTCCGGTCCAGGATTGGAATTGGGTACGATATAAGCGCATAGATATTTTTCTTCTTTGTTTTTTCGATCGATCACTACGGCTTGCTTTACCTGGTTATGCTTCAGAAGTTGGCTCTCGATCTCTTCCAATTCGATGCGGAAGCCGCGGATTTTTACCTGCTGATCGATGCGGCCTTTGAACTCGATAACTCCTTGTGCGGCTCCCCCCGCCGGGGGGCCGTCAAGCAACCACCGCGCCAGGTCGCCGGTTTTGTAAATAATATTGGTCCTATTGGTCCTATAGGACCTATTAAATTTAAATTTTTCCGCAGTTAGTTCCGGGTTGTTTAAATAACCACAGGCTGCGCCGTCGCCGCCCACATACAATTCGCCCCACACACCGATAGGAACCAACTGCTTGTCCCTATCATAAATATAAGCTGTACTGTTGGCAATGGGCCGGCCAATGGGAATACCCTGCTCAAAATCTCTTTCGATTAAATACGTGGTGGAAAAAGTCGTGTTCTCCGTGGGTCCGTAACCATTAATGATTTTTAAACGTGGGAATCGCTGCCTCACCGTGTTGATATGCCCCGGAGACAACACATCGCCCCCCACCAATAAATAACTCAAAGGCGCAAATAATTCGATATCCTGCCGCAGTAATTGGTTAAACAATGGCGCGCTAAGCCAGAGCGTATTAATGCACTGCTCCTTCAGGGTATCACCCAATCGCTGGGCGTCAATAATAACTTCCTTATCTACCAATATCAATTGACCGCCATTAAGTAAACTGCCCCATATTTCAAAAGTAGTGGCGTCAAATACCGGCGCACCGGTCTGGAGAATCCGGGTTTCTTCCGTCAAAGGAACAAAATTGGTGTTCTTTACCAGGCGAACCACACTGCGATGCCTAACCATAACGCCCTTGGGCTGCCCCGTGGAACCTGAGGTATACATGATATAAGCGAGATTACCAGGGGGGCTTTTTTGTAAAACCGCCCCCCTGGACCCCCTGAAAAACTTTTCATTTATTAATATTTCTACTCCACTGTCTTTCAATATAAAATTAATGCGCTCTTTGGGGTATTCGACATCAATGGGCAAATACGCAGCCCCGGCTTTCAATATACCCAATATCCCGATAATCAAATCAATGGAGCGCTCCATCATAATACCCACAATATCGTCCGCCAGGACGCCTTTTTCAATTAATGACCCGGCCAAATTATCCGATTGCTCCTTTAATTGGCGGTAGGTTAAATTATTAAAAGTTTTTTGGGGGTCCAGGGGGCGATTTTTCAAAAAAGCCCCCTGGTAGTTAGCCCCTACAAGGGCAATATGGTCAGGCGTCTTCGCCGCCTGTTCTGCAAATAATTGATGTATGGTTTTCTCGCGCGGATAGTCCCTCTGGGTATCGTTAAATTCATAAAGAACCTGCTGCAACTCTGCATCCGATAAAAGGGATAGGTCTGAAAGGGCTGTTTCGGGCCGGTTTAGCCCCTCTTCCATTAAACGGTTGTAATGAGATATGATTCGCCGGATCGTCGGGGGATCAAAGATATCCGTATTGTATTCCCACTCTACCAATGTCTCAGCGGTTTCATTCTCTTCATGCTCGCCCTGTTCACCCGGTTCACGCGGCGGTACCACGACCACATTGATATCAAATTTGGCAGAGCGGTTATGTGTCGGAAGTAACTCCAATTCCAGGCCGGGTAATTGTAATTGTTCTCCAGGCGTGTCCATGAAACTAAATAGTACCTGGAATAACGGTGTATAACTTAAATTCCTCTCCGGCTGCAACTTCTCCACGATCTTTCCAAACGGTGTGTCCTCATGCTGATACGCTTCCAGGCAGGTCTCTTTCACCCGGTTTAAACATTCTTTAAAGGAAATCTCCCCTTGTACCTGCGTTCGCAGCGACAGTGTATTAATCACCATACCCAGCATGCCTTCCATTTCTTTGTACCTGCGGTTGGCAATGCCGGTTCCCACACATAAATCCTCTACCCCGGTATAGCGGTACAATAAGGTTTTAAATACGGCCAGCATGGTCATAAACAATGTGGCCCCGTTTTGCCTGCTGAATTGTTTTAGGCGAAGAGTATTCGGCCCGGATAGCCGGACTATTTCCAACTCTCCTTTGCCGCTGATAACCGGCGGACGGGGACGGTCCGCGGGCAACTCCAATAGCGGCGCCAACCCGGATAATTTCTCTTTCCAGTAATTAAGATGCCGGTCCAACACCTCGCCGCTTAATACATTCCGCTGCCAGATGGCAAAATCAGCATATTGAAGGGGTAACTCCGGCAAATCGTGATCTTCTCCATCGGCATATGCGCTGAAAATTGCGATGAACTCCCGTAATAATACTCCTTGCGTCCAACCGTCATGCACCAGGTGGTGCTCGGTTAAAACAAACAGATGCTCTTCCACTTTTAATTTAATAATCGTAACCCGCAGCAGCGGACCTTTTCCAAAATCAAAAGCCCGGTGGTCCTCCTCACTCAAAAATTCAGATACTTTTTGCTCCTGTTCTTCTTTTTCCAGGTTACTCCAATCAAATACCGGGATATTAAATTGGAAAGGCGGCTGAATTCGCTGCACCGGTTGGCCGTCAATAGTAGGAAAGGTCGTACGCAATATCTCGTGACGGCGAATAATCTCTGTAAAAGTCCTCTCGATGAGAGATACATCCAGTTTCCCTCTCATTTTGATCACGCGGGGCACAAAATAAGCCACATTGTCGGCGTCCAATTCCTGCAAAAACCATAACCGTTCCTGGGCAAAAGAAAGCGGGATTTCTCCCACCCGCACTGCCGGTTTAATCGAAGATACCTGCCGCTCCTGTTTCTCTATTTCATCCGCTAAGGCTTTTATAAACGGCCGCTCAAAAAATTTTCGCAAAGGAATCTCCGCGTGCATTTCCTCACGGAT
>JAUPLE010000126.1 GCA_030837085.1 Acidobacteriota bacterium
AAAAATGTAGAAACCAGAATAATGACCATCTTGGAAAAAAGAACCGATAAATGCCTGTCTTGCTGGGCTGTAAATTTTTGCACGGCTTGTCTCGGTGATATAGTGTATAACAGCAGTTACTGGAGCTTCCCGGATTCTCATTGTAAATTTATAAAAAGAATAGTGACAAAAATTATTTTTAAAATGGCAGAGCATCGCCGCAAAACCGAGCGAACGATGAAAACGGAAACAGGGATTAAAAATGATTTGTAAAAATTATCCAACAGACGATGAAAATGTGGCTCTAACAAGTAGAGATTTAGCAAATTTGCATTGTATCGTAAGGGATAACCGCTATTTCCTTTTTGAAAAGGACTCTCTTGCTTCTATCGAAATCAATCAAGAAATGCGAGATGCCGTCAACAAAATAAAAAAAGAAAAAAGTATTGAATCCTACAATGATCCGATTAAATCTAACGAGGTCCCAATCTGGAAATATGTACGAATTCTCACAGAGCTGAAACGCTTGAAGTTATTCTTCCCCGAAAAAAACAATTCATTTAACTTAAAACTCAAACCGAGGGAGCAGTTAACCGTTTTTATCCAGAGTTCATACCGGTGTAACTTGAAGTGTCGTTATTGCCTGGCCGATTATAAAAAGCAGCAAGGAGATAGACAGATTCCCAGGTCCGATTATAAAAAATCAATTGATTTCGTATTCAGTGAATACTCTAATCGAAAGCATTTACTTTTCAATTTCTTTGGGGGAGAGCCCTTACTTGAATTTGAGTTAATAAGAGAGTTAGTTCCATATATACAGGATTATTCACGGGAAACCAAAATCCCTGTATCCTTCGCCATTAATACCAACGGGACCTTATTGAACTGTGAAAAACTGGAATTCTTTAAAAAGAATAATTTTTATATCGGGTTTAGTATTGACGGACCGGAAGCTGTGCATAACACAAATCGTCCCTTGAGCATTGAAGGTTCCTCGTTTCAACAGCTAATGGACGGTATTAACCTGGCCAAAAAATATTATCCAATCACACGTCTGAAAGCCTCTTCCATTTTTGATGGGCACTCCTTGAATATCTCACGTACTTTAGATTTCACATCCCAATTAGGCATCCCACAAGTTACCATAGCAAAAGCCAAATTATCACCGGATGAATCGGGCTATATCAAACCATCGATGCTACCTCTGCTATTAGGGGAACAAGAAAAGATAGGACGAAAAATTTTGGATGATATTAAAAACAGGAAGATGAATTGTTATATAATTCCTTTCCACGGAATTCTATCGCTAATACTGAGCCAAAAGTCGGTACCGATTCGTAATTGTGAAGCCGGTGAAAACCAGGTAACCATTTCCGGTGACGGTTATATTTATCCCTGTTATTGGATGGATGGGAAACACTGCCATGCTATCGGGTCGATTCGAAGCGGCATTGATAAACAAAAAAAGCAGGGGTGGTTGCAGTATATTGAAAAAGAAGAAAAAAAATGTCTAACCTGCATGGCAGAAAATATATGCGGACATGGATGCCATATAACCCGGATTTTTTTCAATGAAAGAGATGAAGTTCATTGCCGATTAATGAGACATCGAGTCGAAATATGCATCTGGATAAATAAAAGCATCAACAATGAGGATATCGATTACGTTGTTAAGCAGTGTGAATTACTGCTCCGGCAGGGGGATTAGAATGGAACAAGCAATTGACAGGGAATTACCGATCAAAAGCGCATATATCGGTCCTTTTCCGCTGGAAAACGTGAATAAACCGCGTGCAGAGCGTTGCATGAATTATACCCTTGGCTCCCACAATCTTGGATTTGCTCTTGATTCTGATTTCATCTGTGGAAAACCCATGGAGGTTGAAAAAATTACTAATGGTAAAAAAGATTTCTGGAAAAAATACGATATGGTCATTATCTTGAACTTTCCAACCATGTTCCATTTCAATCGGGATAATTGGTACTATGATTTCGACCTCCCGGAGCAGATCAGGGAATCCAATCCAGCCGTAAAAATTGGGATTCATACTGAAGGTTGGCCCACACATTTTATGAGCGTTTACGATCCCTTACTCGTTGGTAACGTCATCCGCTGGTTGGAAAATGCGGATTTCATCATTTCTACCGAACGAAAGGTAGACACATCGGCATATAAAGCATTTAACAAAAGAGTTTATTACCTTCCTTACCCGGTACCCCAAAAAATATGCTGCAGCGATGGCCAAACTCGCCGGATAACCGATTGCCGTATTGCCGATCACCAAAGGGAAAATATCGTCGCTGTCTGAGGTCGGTGGTATATCGGGGAAACAAACGTCTATGCCTCCCTCAGACTGGCCGCATCATTAGGTCTGGATGTAAAAATTATCGATGATCTTCCATTGGAAAAATTCCCGTTAATGAAAATTAATAAAAACATTTTAGAAACCGCCAGCGGCCTCCCGATGTCCCGGATAATTCGCGATATTGCCCCACTCCCCTGGGAAGAATATCATAAAAGGCTTGTTCCATGCCGGTTAATGATCAACTTGAATAACCAGTATACCTTTGGGAGAGCAGGGATTGACTGCGCCATTACAAGGGTTCCGATGGTAGGCTATGACTGCGTAGAAACAGCCAGGGAACTTTTCCCTGAAACAACCGCGCCGGTACATGATTATGTTAAAGCTAAAGAGATAGCAAAAAAATTACTCAATGAACCTGGATTTTGGAAAGAGGTCGTATCTTACGCCGACTCAAAATTATCAAATTACAGCTATGAGAATTGTAGGGCCGCATTCTCAGAAGGAATTTTACCCGAAATCGGGTTGGGGAGAAATATAATTCCATGAAATTAACGCTAATTCATCCCCCTTTTGCCACATTAACAGCGGTCCCCGCCGGTATTTGTTTATTGAAAAGCTATATTGAAACCCACTATCCCCACCAGGTTTTGACCATGGATTTAAACCTCGGCATGTTCGAGTGGATTCACAACCTGCCATACAATCAAAGAAAAACCGCCGTACAGGAGATGGGAAATATCGAACCCCTTACTGAAAGTGACGTAGAACTCCAGCGTAGAGTGCTCAGGACAGGCACTTATAAAAACTTTAGTATCGAAGAAGACGTTATTTCAGCTCTTTCTTCACAAGACGACTTTTTACAGGAATTTAATAATGCATTTCAGACTACCGTTATAAAATTACTTCTTGACGGCAAAATACCTTTCGGGTTTAAAGTAATCGATTTTATGGTGGACTTTGTTTTATCAACTGCACCGGATGTCATTGGAATTTCTGTATTCTCAAATTTCCAGTTTGCTTCGACCATGGCCCTTGCTTCGATATTCCGCGAGAAGTTTAACATTCCCACCGTGCTGGGAGGGCCGGCTATGTTGGACTTTGATGCCTTTGAATTAATGACGGCTTTCCCTTTCATTCAATATATAATCCTTGGTGAAGCCGAGGAGAGCCTGGGTACATTACTCGATGTATTGTCTTCAGGACAAGAACCGCATGGAATACCAGGATTAGTTTACCGTGGACGGGAGGCAAAAGTCCATAGCACGGAAGCAGCATTAATCGGTTCGCTGAAAGGATTGGTTTTCCCAGATTACTCCGATTTACCTCTTAAGCAATATTACAACCGCGAAGTGACCTTGCCCGTGTCATTCTCGAGGGGTTGTTATTGGAAACGTTGTGCTTTCTGCGCACTTCATCATACATTTAGAAACCATTATAAGGTTCGCCCATACGAAGAGGTTGCAGCAGAAATAAAATATTTAAAAGAAAAATGGAACTGCAACCTTTTTTATTTTATAGATCTATCCATTTCCGCCAAACACATCGAATATATTTCGAAAAAACTGATTGATTTACAGTTAAATATTCAATATTGTTTCTTTTCCAGGACCACATCGGAGTATAAGCCTGAATTAATGGTTCAGTTAAGGGAGTCAGGTTGTGTTTATATTTTATGGGGCATCGAGTCAGGCTCCCAGGAAATCCTTAATTCAATGGATAAAGGATTACACCCGGAAAAGATGAGAATAGTCCTGCAAAATAGCCATGAAGCAGGGATAAAAAACTATATCTTTATATTACTCGGTTTCCCGGGGGAAACCGAAACCGATCGTTTGGATACAAGTCTCTTTATCGCTCGTAATTATAAATACATCGATTTCGTTTGCACCTCCATTTTCATACTTGATCAAAACTCAAAGATTATTAATCAACCTGACAAATACAAAATAAAAGTGGGCAGGAAACTTCCGTTCATCACAAAAAACGGTGAGCCCTTGATTTCAACCCATCTTTTGGATTTTCACCCCCTTGACGCCTCAGTCAAAATCGATTTAACGGCATATATCTGCAAATATAGCCAATTATATTGGGGTCCTCTTTACCTGGGGCCCCGGGGTGGTATTTATTACGAGCACCTTTTGAACTTTTTTCTGGATAAGCAAGACATCCCGTATCCTGTTGAAAAAATGGTCGAGGAGATAAAATGCCGAAAGAGCATGAAATAGACATAATACTTCCCACACGTAATAGACCGCAATACCTCGAAGAGTGCCTAAAATATATACGAAAACAGACCTATACCCATTGGAATTTAATTATCATTGACGGTGGAGATGTAAGCCGGACCCGTGCTATCACTTCCTCGCTCATCCCTCTGTCCAGGTTGAAATTGATCGAATTAAAAGCTCCCTCTCACCTGGAAGGGGAACAGCGCATCGCCAATGCACGGAATGTCGGGATGGCCGCCGGAAAAGCAGGTTATAACGCTCATATCGATGATGACAATATCTTCTTGCCTACTCATATTGAAAAACTCATGGCGGTCATGTGTAAAGCCGGGGATGTAGAATTCGCATATGCCGATAGTTTAAGGATTGACAATAAAGGCAAGGCAACGCCTTTTCAAGCGGGAGGTCCATATTCGTTAGAGCGCCTGTTGGTTGAGAATTTTATCGCCTCTGATGATGCGATGCATTCCAGGAGATTATTTGAACTGGTAGGGCCGATAAGAGAAGACCTGGCGTTTTATGCCGATTGGGAATATTGGGTACGCCTTGCTCTCCATACGAAAGTCGCCCATGTCCCGGAAGTACTCACTATTTACCGAGAACATGCCTGTCAAGCAAGCTGCGAATATTCCAGGGAAAAGCATAAACTTGAATTTGTTAAAGTCCGGGATATTGTTAACCAATTAGCTCTAGTAAAGTATATGTTTATTGATAAAGATGTTACCGGGATTTGAAAAAAAGATGATTAAAAAACCATTGATATCAGTAATTGTTCCTGTTTGCAATGACCCAAGAGTATCCCTTTGTATACAGTCACTCCTGGAGCAAGATTTTCCCACGGGAAAATATGAGATATTGGTAATCGATAATAACTCAACGGACTCCACCAAAGAAATTCTCCAGCGGTACGAAAGCCGGATCATCCTTCTATCAGAAAGTCGCCAGGGATCTTATGCTGCCCGGAATTGGGGACTCGATAACGCCAGGGGCTCACTGGTTGCTTTTACAGATTCCGATTGTATTCAGCAGAGCGATTGGCTTAGTAGAATTGCCGATTTATTCAATGATCCAACAATTTCAGCAGTCCAGGGGGTATCATATGGTATCAACAAGAATGGTTTATCCCGTTTTGTCGACAAATTGAATCAAGAAAATATACGTGGGTTACGGAAAGAAGATGGGATGCTATCCTCATTAAATACAAGGAATTGTGCAATCAGGAAAGAGCAGCTAAGGGATTTAAGATTTGATGATAATTTCTATTTCTGGGGCGACCTGATATTGGGCCGGGAAATTGTCCGGCGGGGAGGAACTATACGTTTAAATGAAGAGATGATAAATTGGCACTGCAATATTGGCAGTATGAGGAAATATATTAAAAAATGTACCCGGACCGGGGCTTCACTTTTTAACAGCTTACTTCTCAATCCTATGACTCTTAAGCAGCATTTAAGTTTCCTTGTCCCTGTATTTAAACCTGATTTCACATTTTCTAGGAGGGCGACCGCCCTCTGCTCGATGATATGGGAGATTGTAAAATTTTATTATTATGCCTTAATTAAAAATGAGAAACGTACCCTTAACGCTTTAAGACAAATCACCGCCATCTCTTTCGGATGGGGGTTGAACCGTAATCAAATAAATTCGCATAAAAAATTTAAAAGGAGGAATAAACCATGGTAAAAAAAGATCTAAACCTGGAAGAAATCCTGAAGCAGTTGTCTGCTCCATCAGGCGTTGCTTTGGGAGGAGATCCGTTGCCAAATCCCGGCGGTAGCCCGGTTTGGTACGGCGACGGCTGCAAGAAGGGATAGCCGGCAGCCAGTAAAATTTTAAGTGTTAACCCTGGGTCCTCCCAGCCTTACTGGGAGGACCCTTTTTAAAAGCAGGTAAATAATGAAATTACTTTTTCTTATCCCACCTTTTATAGATATTACTGCGCCGTTGTTGGGACTTCCTTCATTGGTTGCTTATTTGAAACAAAAAGGTTTCCACGATATCCATATCATGGATTTAAATATCGAATTCCTGCAGTTCCTATTAGAGCTAGACTATCTTAAAAAACAAGCAGAATTAGTCATCAAAGATTTTGAATCCCTGGATCGTTCTTTAAACCTAAAAATGGATCAAGTCGAAACATATCGAAACTTAGCGCATTTATACGGATTCTGCATTACCAGGGGATTTGAAAAATTACACTATTTTTTAGATTCCCTTCGGGATGAAAAATTATTCTATGATGCTTCGCG
>JAUPLE010000127.1 GCA_030837085.1 Acidobacteriota bacterium
CTTTTTTATCGGTTGCTGAAAGCGCAGCCAGGTATCCCGTGGAAAAAGCCGCCTGGATATTATATCCTCCTGTGTCGCCATCGATATCCAAAACCTCCCCGGCAAAAAATAAACCCCTCACCTTTTTCGATTCCATGGTTTTCGCGGATACTTCATTTAATGAGATACCACCCTTTGTTACCATCGCAATATCAAACCCGCCAATATTTTCAATAACAAACGGGTATTGGCAAAATGAATCTACAAGCCTATTCCTTATGCTCTTATTTATGTTGGCAAGTTTCTCATTTCGATCGAGGTTCAATTGGCATAAGATAATCCTTACCAAACTAACAGGTATATCATACCCCTTTAAAAACTTTCCAATCGATATTTTACCTTCCTTTTCGGCTGCTTCGATAAATTCTCTTGCGAAAGCCTCTGCTTTTCGATTGGCAAAATCGATTTTGAGAATATCTTTCTTTTCCATATATCTTGAAAAATCAAGTATCCCCGGACCTGACAAACCATTATGCGTAAACCCGATATCTCCACGATGCTCTTTTACTTTTTTATTATCCCGGTACAGGTATACCGTTCTATTTTGTAATGATACCCCGGCAATTTCCCCGAGTTGGTAATCCTTTATGAAAACCGGGGTTAACGCCGGTTTGGGAGAAACGACCGTATGCCCCAGGTCTTTCGCAAAACCATACCCGTCTCCCGATGATCCTGAGGAAGGGTAAGACTTACCTCCTGTTGAAATCACAAGCTTAGGGCAGAGGTACTCATTATCTTTTGTTTTAATCCAAAAGGCCGGTTCTCTTTTTTCTATTTTTAAAACAGCTTCATTATAGACGATTCTCACGTTATTGTTTTTACATTCATTTATTAATATACCCAGGACATCCCTGGAATTTCCCGTACGGGGAAACACTTTTCCATTTTTATCTATAATGATACCCAGGCCTTTTTCCCGGAAGAAATTTATCAAATCATCGTTTGAGAACATTCTCAAGGCTGTCTTTAAAAACCTGGAATTAGCGCCGTAATGATTAAAGAACTCGCTTATATCGCCGGAATGAGTTATATTGCATCGCCCTGACCCGGATATTAAAAGTTTTTTGCCGGGGCTCGCATTCTTCTCCAGGACAAGAACTCGTTTACCGTCTTTTATATTTACAGCCGTGAACAACCCCGCGGGACCAGCCCCGATTATGATCAAATCGAATTCTCTACCATAATTTCCACTTTCTTGTTTACTCAATGGGCAACCTCATTGCTTAATTATACATGGTTCCCCAGCGGTTGTCCAATTTCAAGAGATTCTTTCGCCCGGGCGCCCCTGGCGCTCCGGGTGTCCCGGGCATTATTAAAAAAAAGAACCCCCTCATCTCTTGACAGCCCATTGTTTTTTTTGTAAAGTGATAGACGATGGGCCATTATATTGAGGAAATAAAGAAAAACTCGCAAATCATAAACAACGTTTCTGCCTTTAGCAGGCGAAACGAAATCCCCCTCGAAGAGATTTATATCCCGGTAAAGCTTAAAGAGATTAACCTGGAAAGCTGGACCCAGGAAAAAACCCGCATAATGGAACCTGAAACGGCTGTCACCAATTACCCCCGCATGGTAATCCTGGGCGCGCCGGGAGCAGGGAAAACCACCCTCCTCAAATACCTGGCCCTACACTTCTGCCAAAAGTATCTCGCCGAACAATCACATCCCGACGCCCTAATCCCCATCCCCATAAACCTGCGAGATTTCCCGGCCGGCGGCGTAAGCGTAAGAGAGGTCATCGATTCGGTATTCGCAAAATCCGGCGCGAATGAAACCACTCAAGATGTGGAAAAAATCCTGGAAACAGGAAAGGGTATCCTCCTCATGGACGGATTGGACGAACTCACCCCACGTACAACCCGGGAAAGGGTCGCTAAAGAAATCCTGTCTTTTTCAATAAAATACCCGGGATGCAAAATTATCGTCGCCTCCAGGCCCCTGGCATTCCCGGTCTACTACGACGAATCCCTCCCCCCGCAGGGGGAACTTTTAAGGAATTTTAAACGATTGGAAATCATGGGACTGGACCTGAACCGGATCAAAAGGTTTATCGATAACTGGTTCGGTATCTTCAACCGCATCAAAGCAGACGCCCTGTTGAAAATGGTGCAGGATGATAAAAATGTCGGGGGCGTCGCTCAAAACCCATTAATTCTCTCCATCATTGCCGGTCTTTACGACGAGGCCAATGAACGGATGCCTACCCGCGCCGATCTCTACCGGCGCATCTGCGATGTGATGCTCACGACCTGGGACGCCCATAAACGCATCATTCATTTCTTTTCCCCTGAGAAAAAAAAGTATATTTTAAAGAAACTGGCCCTCCTGAACCACCACCTCCGGCAGGAGATACTGACAGAAACAGAGGTACTGGATGAGATCACCCATCATTGCCCCCTTCTCAAACTAAAAAAAGAAGAGGCCAGGCCTTTCCTCGAAGAAATATGGCAGCGCTGCGGCATCTTGCGGAAACGAACCACCGGCACTTATCATTTCCAGCACCTATCTTTCCAGGAATATTTTACCGCCCTGGAATTAAAAGAACAGGAGAACGGCATCGATTCGGTTCTCCCTAACCTGGGCGATCCCTGGTGGGAAGGGCCGGTTCTTTTTTATGCCGGCATCAGCAAAGACGCCGGCCCCCTTATTAAACGAATTCAAAACAATACAGCCGAAGATATTTTTTACAAAAACCTGATGCTTTCCGGTAAATGCATTGCCGATGCGGAATATACCGATGCCATGTTGAAAGAGAAAATCGTCCGGGACCTCTGGAGTCTTTACAACAAGGCTGAATTCCAATTACTCAAGGATAAAGCCGTCGCGGTTCTTTCCCGTTTAAATCCTCCCGATATTATCAATATCCTGGTAGACCAATTAACAGACACAGAAGCCCATATCCGGAGAAACGCCGCGGAAACCCTGGGTTACATGGGCAGTGCGGAAGTCTTACCGGCGCTCATTATGGTGCTGGTCAAGGATAAAGAAACCAGGATTCGCGGCCAGGCGGCGGCAGCCCTTGGGAAAATCGGCAGTTCAGCGGCCATCCCGCCGCTTATCACCGGCCTCAATGTTGATGAAGACAGCGAGGTGCGCAGGAGCGCCGCTGAAGCGCTGGGATCAATCGGCAGCGCAGATGCCCTTCCTGCCCTTATAAAATCGCTTTCCATGGATAAAGATGCGACAGTTCGCGGCGGCGCCGCGGAGGCCCTGGGAAGAATCGGCTGCAACAGGGCCGTCGCCCCTCTTATGGAAGCCCTGGCCGCTGAGCAGCACAGCTCTGTTCGCTGGCGTATTGCCATGGCCCTGGGAAAACTGGAAAGCCCCCCCGGCGCTGAAAACTCCCCTGGTTCTGAACACCTCGATGTTCGTCATGTATTGATCGAGGCGTTAACCTCCGACAAAGATGGGTCTGTCCGGGAAAGCGCCGCTGAAGCGTTGGGCGAAATCGGCAGCGAGGAATCTTCTTCGGCCCTGATGGAAGCCCTTTCACTGGATGAAAACGCCGATGTTCGCGGCAGCGCCGCCTATGCCCTGGGTTTTATGAAAAGCGAAGAAGCCTTGCCCGTACTTATTAAAGCGCTTGTTACCGATACCGACTACGAAGTCCGGGGGCGTGCGGCATATGCCCTGGGACGTATTAAAAAAACCGAGGCCGTCCCTTACCTTACCGCGGTTTTTAGCGGACATAAAGAGAGTTTGATCCGCGGAAACGCCACCTTTGCGCTGGGAGAAATCGGCGGCGTGGAAGCCATCCCTTTCCTCATCCAGGCCCTGACCATGGATAAAGACACTTACGTCCGTTACCGCGCCGCCGAAGCCCTGGGCAATACAGGCAATATTATGGCCATCCCGCCTTTAAAAATCGCCATGACCGACGAAGGAAGCTACTACGGCTGGAAAGTGAAAGATAGGGCTTTCGAGGCGCTGGAAAAGATCAGCCGCCGCTTGCGTGTGAAAATATTCAAAGAAGAAACGCCTCTTTGAATTCCTGGTAAATTTCCCCGGTATAGCGCAGCGCTCCCTCTTTATTTAAATGCGTGGGATCGGAGAAGAAACGGTTCTCATAAAATTTCAATTTCCAACCTTCCTGGGCGATCCTCACAATATTATATTCTTTTAAAAGTATTGCGTATTGCAGGGGGATTTCCTCATATTGCAGATACTGGCGCTCCCGGTATGGCGGCTGGATTAGCAGCACTTTCACCCCGTGGTCCCGGGCTAGGTCAAAGAACATTTTAACGTAGGGGTCCACGAAAGGGTCATAAGATGATGCTTTATTAATGGACTCACCGCTGCCGCCACCGCCTTCCTCGGCGAAATCGTCGGGCAACATGTTATTGGCTGCCACGGCCTGTTCTTCGATAAAATAGTAACCCCGGTTTTCGATCATGCGGTTTAAGATGGCGTTGTTTTTCTTTCGAATCGAACGAATCCTGGCGGGTATGATAATGCTGTCGAAAAGATACCGCGCCGTATGAAACTTGTACATCCTGAAAGGGAAAATATAATTAAAGATAATGGCTTTGTTGGCCATGTGTTTAAAGAGGGAGAGAATTTCACCCGGTCTTTCCAGCCCCTGGACGGCATAATAATTATAAAGGGTACAGGACCGGCAGCGGTTGATATATAATTGCATGACCACATATTGGGGCGGCGGGTTTTTCTCCAGGTAATCACGCAGCACAAAGTAGGCCGAGCTAATGGGCAGCCCGGGCAGCGCCAGGTTATAAGAGAACGTTTTTCCCCCACTTAATTCATCGAAATAAGTGGGCGTGATCCCGGCCAGGATGCGGCTGGTTCCCAGGAACAACACATTGTCCTTATCTTTTACATAATGAATAGCCCCAGACCGGACCATCCGGCGTTTGGTTTCGCACACCTGGGCGGCGCCGTCTTTGTATATTTTACCAGCCCACAGTCCCAGGTAATTCAATACCGGGATAAGGAGGGCCAATAAAAGAGCCAACAAAGCAACTTTTTTCATGAACCGTTTCATTGCATTACCTATTGCCTCCGGCGGCAAGAAACCCTTTCGAGAAAGGGTTTCTTGACTTCCCAAAGCTTTTGGTTAGCCAGATTTTTTCATTTACAATTACTTAAAACCGGAAATAAATAAAATTTTCAGCCCCGGCGTCGCCGAAAACCATAATCCACAAAATCAACACCACATAGAAACTCCACCGCAGGACCGGTTTTTGTTTCGCGATCATCTGTTCAAAGGTATCCTCTTTGCGCAGCAGTTGAACCAGCAGCATAAAACCGATAGAGATTGCGGCCACGGCCAGTTCTTTTTTCAATAACCCGAAATGGAGGGCGCCCACGAAGCCGGAGAGGGTCAGGACTTTTGACCAGCCGCTGAAGATATGGGTAACAATATAAAATGCATCGGAAAGACTATCGGCCCTGAAAAATATCCAGGAAAAGGTGACGATGCCAAAGGTGAAAATGACCCGGAAACCGTTCCGGATGAGAGAATCTTTTTTAATGCCCAGGATTTTCCGTACTTTTTTCCTGGTTTTTTTCGCAGCAAAGGAAACTGCCAGGAAAAGACCGTGGCAAGCGCCCCAGATTACGAACGTCCAACTGGCGCCGTGCCAGAGTCCACACAGCAGCATGGTACTGAGGATACCGACCATATAGGCCCAGGTTTCGGCTTTTATTTTCAACAGTTCAGGCTGTTTCAAACGCCGGGAAACATAATAAGCAATGGGCAGGAATAGATAATCCATTAGCCAGCCGGACAGGGACATATGCCAGCGTTTCCAGAACTCGCCGATGGATTTGGAGAAATAAGGCCGGTTGAAATTTTCCATCATGTCA
>JAUPLE010000128.1 GCA_030837085.1 Acidobacteriota bacterium
AGGCCAATAAAGTTTTAGACCGTCATAAAGGGAACAATATTTTGACCCTTAGTCTTGACACCCTCAGGGCCGAGTTGGCTGCTATTCCTGAAATCAAGGATGTTTCCGTCAGCCGTAACCTGCCCTCCACCCTGGCCGTACAACTGGTATTACGAGAACCTGTTTTCCAGGTGGAAATACCGTTTGAAGGGAAATATTCCGTTATGGATAAGGAAGGAGTGGTGTTATATCGCCGGGCGGATATGAGGAATGATTTGATCACAATCAAAGATACCCCCAGCGACAAGGTAAAAAAAATTCTGCCCTATCTTTCCCCGTTGGCAGAAATAAAAGATTATATTGAATATGTCGGTTTCCGGGAACCTTACGGTCTTATGGTGAAATTAAACCAGGTGAATGAAATCTTTTATCCCGGGGAGATTGATTTTGCCGAAAAAATCGATTATTATTTAAAGCTGAAAAACAAATTAAATTTAGCTGACAACATTATTAAAAGCGTTGATTTACGATTCGAAGACAGGTTCTACCTTGAGTACGAAGAGCGGCAAGAGCCGCAGTCGGCACCGGCAGAGGGACAGGCGCAGCAGCCGGTGCAGCGACAGGCGCAAGAGGAGGTAACGCGGTAAAATGAAAGATAATTATTTGGTGGGCATCGATATAGGCAGCAAGAAAGTGGCGGCCATCATCGGCCAGGTGAAGGCGGATGGGGATCGCGAGCGAGAAGAGTTGGAAGTCATCGGCTACGGCAAAGTCGATTCCAGCGGCATGCGCAAGGGTGTTATTGTCGATATGAAAGCCACCATCGAAGATATTAAAAAAGCCGTCAAAGAGGCCGAATTGACCGCCGGGGTGGAGGTGGAGTCCGCATACGTCAACATATCCGGGAGTCACATTCAATCCATCCGGGCCAAGGGCAGTATTAATATTACCGGTAAGAACCGGGAAATCACCCAGGACGATGTGGACCGCGCCGTTACTCACGGCAGCAGCATCATGTTACCCAATGAACGTGATATCATTCACATATTGCGGCAGGAATTTGTCGTGGATAACCAGGATGAGATCAAGAATCCCATCGGTATGATCGGGGCCAACCTTGATATTTATATTCTTATTGTCACCGCGGCCCGGGCTTCCACCAAGAACCTGTTGACCTGTTTAAAAAAGGCGAAGATTAATGTCATCGAAATGGTATTGTCCCAGATTGCCACGGCCGAGGCGGTGTTGACGCAGGATGAGAAAGAATTGGGCGTGGCCTTGATCGATATCGGCGGTGGCACTACGGATATTGCGTTGTATGAAAAAGGCGCCCTGTTATTTGCCGCCACCATTGGCGTCGGCGGATACAATTTTACCAATGACCTGGCCATCGGCACCCGCACCCCCATCGACAAAGCCGAAATGATTAAACGTAAATACGGGTGCGGCACTGACCCCAACCTGAGGGACCAAAACATCGAGATTCCCGGGGTGGGGGGGAAGAAATCCAGGATGATATCCGTCTCTTTGCTGGCCGATATATTGAAACCGCGGGCGGAAGAGATTTTCGACATGGTGAAACGTAAAATCGAGGAAGAAGGATTTGAAAATAAAATCAATGCAGGGATTGTGATTACCGGCGGTTCGGCTTATTTAAGCGGGCTGCTGGAAGTAGCCGACGATATTTTCGCGGCCCCTGTGCGTATCGGCAAACCCTACGGCATCGGCGGTTTGATCGATAAAGTCAACAGCCCGGAATTCTCCACTTCGTTGGGCTTATTAAAATATGGTCTCATTGATATGAGAGACAGGGGTATGATCCGGAATCAACCCAGTGGATTTTTACAAAAATTGAAGGAATATGTCGGTTTTTAGTTTCCAGGAGGTGATTGCATCATGAGTGAAGACATTAAAATAACGTATGCCAAAGAAAGGCGAAAAGGTGCAGTTTTGAAAGTCATTGGAGTTGGCGGCGGTGGGGGAAACGCCATTAACCGTATGATCGAAGAGCGGCTCCAGGGAGTGGAGTTTGTGGCGGTTAATACGGATGTACAGGACCTGGCCAATATCAAACCGCCGGGTGTGACGCTCCAGATCGGCGAGAAAATAACCAAAGGATTAGGCGTGGGGTCCAATGCCGACATGGGGATGCAATCCGCCCTGGAAAATACCGACGCCATTATTGAAATGTTGGAAGGCGCCCATATGGCGTTTATCACCGCCGGTATGGGCGGCGGGACCGGCACCGGCGCTTCGCAGGTTATCGCCAATCATGCCGCTTCCATGGGCATATTGACCGTGGCCATTGTTACCAAACCCTTTGATTTTGAAGGCGCTGCCCGCATGAAAGTCGCCGAGGAAGGCATAAAAGCTCTGAAAGACAGCGTCGATGCTATTATAACCATCCCTAACCAGAAACTGTTTGAACTGGA
Source organism: Acidobacteriota bacterium (assembly GCA_030837085.1). GTDB lineage: Bacteria > Acidobacteriota > Aminicenantia > UBA2199 > UBA2199 > JAKAGC01. Next base: position 2,412 of record JAUPLE010000128.1, read on the forward strand.
AGACGCGGATATGTCTTTCAAGGATGCTTATAAAAAAGTAGATGAGATTTTACTCCGTGCGGTGCGCGGGATTTCCGATATTATTAGTATCCCCGGTTACCAGAACGTGGATTTTGCCGATGTCAAAGCCGTGATGCAGGAAAAAGGAGTTACCCTGATGGGCACCGGCGAAGCCAGGGGTGAAAACAGGGCCGAGGAAGCCGCGCGTAAAACCTTAACCTCTCCTTTGCTGGATAATATTTCTATCCACGGCGCCACCGGTATCCTGTACAACATCACTGCGTCCTCCACTTTAACTTTAAAAGAGATCGGCCGCATTGCCGAGATTATTAACGCCAACGCCTCGCCGGACGCCAGGATCAAGTTCGGTGTCGTGGATGATGAGAGTATGGGTGATTTATTGCGGGTTACCGTCATTGCCACGGGTTTCAAAGAGGGCGGTGAAAAGAAAGTAACTCCTCGTGCTTTGCATAGGGTTGTGACTCCCGCTGCTCCTGTAGTAACAATACCGGCTCCGCCGCCTGCATTGGTGGAGGAGACCAAAGATTTCGCCGATTTTGATGACGCCGGCAAAGGGTATTACCTGGGTTCGAAAGCAAATAAATCCAGGGCCACCAATATCACGGAGTATGTCAATGAAAGTAGTATTCCCAATATGATCCATGATCCTGAAAGTGTGGATGATCTCCTGGATGTTCCTTCTTTTCAACGGTTTAAATTGACAGAGAGACGGGGAAAATGATAAAAATCGATTTGTTGGTGAAAAACATTAAAGAACTGGTTAACCCTGCCGGAGATTCTGTGGTTAGGGGCAGTGAATTGAACGCCGTCAGGATTTCCAACAATGTTTGGTTGGGGGCAGTGGATGAGAATATTGCCTTTATCGGTTATGAAGAGGATTTCAACAAAAAATGTAAACTGGCTGAAGATGCCGTGGTTATTGATGCTTCTGATTTCGTCGTATTTCCCGGTTTCGTGGACCCGCACACGCATCTCCCCTTTGCCGGGACGCGCCAGGATGAGTTTCGAATGAAGCTCCAGGGTGTGAGTTACCAGGAGATTGCCGCGAAGGGCGGCGGTATTAAGGGTACGGTGCGAAAAACCCGCGAAATCAGCGCCTGTGATCTTACCGCGCTGTGCGAGAAGCGGTTGGATCAAATCCTGGTTTCAGGTACTACTACAATGGAAGCCAAGAGTGGTTACGGCCTGGACCTGGAGACAGAGATCAAGCAATTGGAGGTCATCGAAGCGCTGAATTCATTTCACCCGGTAGAGATTGTGCCCACCTTTATGGGAGCCCACGAGATACCGGAGGAGTATAAAGGCCGGAATAAAGATTTTCTTGATTATTTAGCGACAGAGATAGCGCCGGTAGTTAGGGAGCGGGAGTTGGCGGAGTTCGTGGATATTTTCTGTGAAAACGGCGTTTTTTCCTATGAGGAAGCAGAATATTATCTTGATAAATTGCAGCCTTATGGGTTTAAGTTAAAGCTTCATGCCGATGAGTTTACTTCTAACAATGCTGCATTGTTGGCGGTGCGGAAGAACGCGGTATCGGCCGAGCATTTGATTGCCATGACCGAAGAGGAGATAGATGCCATTGCTTCTTCCGCGGTAGCGTGTGTGTTTTTGCCTGGGGTTTCATTTTTCTTGAAGTTGGGGAAATATGCGCCGGTGCGTCGGGTGATTGAGAGGGATGGAATTGTTTCCTTGGGTACGGATTTTAATCCCGGTAGTTCCATGGTATCTTCGCAGTTATTTATATTTCACCAGGGCATATTCAACCTGGGTTTGACCATTGAAGAGGCGATTAATACCGTCACTATTAATGCCGCGTATGCTATTGCGCGGCAGGACCGGGTGGGGTCTATTGCGTTGGGTAAGAAGATGGACTTGTTGTTGATGGATATTCCCGATTACAGTTACCTGGCGTATCATATTGGTATTAACCCGGTTCACACGATTATAAAGTCGGGTGAAGTAGTGGTGAAAGAGCGGCAGCTAGTATTTAAATAAGCAAAAGTTTTTAGGGGTCCAGGGACCTTTTTTCAAAAAGGTCCCTGGCCGCCGGAGGCAAAAGTAAGAATAATTAAATAAGGAGAGGAGCCATAGTTCGGAGGGGCTTTTTGAGACAGTTGTGTGTGAGTCTATATCCATGTGCGGGATAGCCCCCACTGTCATGATGTTATCCGCGGCGATACAAATGGGGGCAAAGGCGTCGGAAGTGATCCAGTATACTAATTCAGGGGAAGCCAGCGGCGATTATAGACAGGTAGTGGGATACCTTAGTATGGCGGTATATTGAG
>JAUPLE010000129.1 GCA_030837085.1 Acidobacteriota bacterium
CCCGCTGTCAGCAAAAGGCCCACCCGGGCCATGCAATTCCTTACCTTTTTGGCGTTCTGGCTGCATACCCTGACGCAGTTCCCGCAGCCGATGCAGCGGTCGCCGATGACTTCCGCCTGGCCGGCGGTTATCCGGATGGCTTTGGCGGGGCATTCCCGCACGCAAGTGTAACATACCCGGCAGCGTTCCTTTATGGTGCTGACCAGCGGTTCCAGTTCCAAAGGTACTTTTAAAACATCGCCGTTACTCAAATCAATACCTCCCGTTTCGAATAATGCGTATGCAGGAGGCGGTGGCTCTTTTCGCTAAGGGGTTGTTCCAGGTAGAATTCATACAATTCCCGGACCATGCGGTTGCCGTGGGATGTGCGCATATTTTCTTTCTGGTCGATATTATACAGGGCCTGCATGCGCGCCCGAACCGCATCCGTATCCGCGCCCAGGGGTTGGCCGCCTCCGGCGATACATCCCCCGGGACAGGTCATTACTTCGATAAAATGAATATTCTTCCGCCCCGCCCGGATTTCTTCCAGCAGCGCCGCGGCGTTCTTAAGCCCACTGACGGCCGCGACATTGATTTCCAGGTCGGCGATTGAAACCCGCGCTTCCTTGGTGCCATAAAGACCACGCAAAGATTGTACTTTCAGGTTCGGCATCTCTTTGCCGGTTAAAAAATAGTGGGCCGTGCGCAGGGCAGCTTCCATAACGCCTCCAGTGGCGCCGAACATTTTCCCGGCTGTACTGCGGATACCGAAAGGACCATCCGGGCCTTCCGGGTCCAGGGCGCCGAGGTTAAGGCCATACTCTTTGATTAATTGCGCCAGCTCCCGTGTGGTCAAGACGGCGTCGATATCGGGAATGCCGTCAACCCCCAGTTCAGGCCGGTGGGCCTCAAATTTCTTGGCCGTGCAGGGCATGATGGAAACATTGAATACTTTTGCCGGATCAATGCCTTCTTTAGGGGCAAAGACATGTTTAATTAAAGCGCCCAGCATTTGCTGCGGGCTTTTACATGAAGAAAGATTGCCGATAAAATCAGGGTAAAACTCTTCGACATATTTTATCCAGCCCGGGGAACAGGAAGTCATCAGGGGTAAAGGGCCTCCGCTTTGAATGCGGTGCACCAGTTCGGAGGCTTCTTCCATGATAGTCAAATCCGCGGAAAATGAGGTATCGAATACCCGTTTGAATCCCAGGCGGCGAAGGGCCGCCGTCATGGCGCCGGCCACATCCGTGCCCGGGTTGACGCCGAATTCCTCTGCCAGCGTCACCGAGATGCTGGGGGCATGCTGGACCACCACGAATTTTTCCGGGTCATTCAACGCCGCGATGACTTCTTTGAGGGAATTCTTTTCCCGCAGCGCGCCGGTGGGACAGACCATAATACATTGACCGCAATTGATGCAACTGGAAATATTCAATCCCTGCTCAAAGGCGCAGCCCACGGCGGCCCGGCTGCCCCGGCGGATAAAATCCACGGCGGAAACTCCCTGGATTTCTTCGCACATGCGCACGCATTTACCGCAGAGGATGCATTTTTCCGGGTCGCGGACAATGGATGGGCTGGAAACATCCAGGGGGTACCGGTTCCTGGAGCCGGTGAAACGGCGTTCCCTGACCCCGTATTCGGCGGCCAGGCGGCTCAATTCGCAATTCTCGTTCCGCTCACAATAAAGACAATCATCCGGGTGATTGGCCAGTAAAAGCTCAATGATGGTTTTCCGGGCCCGTACCGCCCTGGGAGAATGGGTCTTAATCTTCATCCCTTCCGCCACCGGGTAGGAACAGGCGGGCGTCAGTGTATTAAAACCTTCGACATCCACGACGCACATCCGGCAGGCGCCCGTGGGTTTCAAACCCTCCATGTGGCACAATGTCGGTACTTTGATCATGGCACGCTTTAAGGCAGATAGGATGGTCTCACCTTCCCTGGCATCTATTTTTTTTCCATTGACCTCTATATTAATCATTTTCATCACCTTTATATGTCATTTCCTTTATCTACCTGGCGGACACGGCCCCAAAACGGCAGATTTCCAGGCAACTGCCGCAGCCGATACATTTGTCCGGGATAATATAATGCGGCGTTTTCGGTTTACCCATGATGGCTTCCGCCGGGCATTTTCTCATACAGGCCGTGCAGCCCGTGCATTTTTCCGCGGAGATGGAATAAGTCAGCAGTTCCGTACAAGCGCCGGCCGGGCATTTACGATTGAAAATATGTTCTTCGTATTCCTGTTTGAACCAGCGCAGCGTGCTGAGCACCGGGTTCGGGGCCGATTGACCCAGGCCGCACAGGCTGGTATCTTTGATCACCTGCGCCAGTTGTTCGAGGTTCAGGATTCCCTTGAACCGGTCCAGGGCGTCGCGTCCGCTTTCAGTTCTCCGGCTGCGGGTAATGGATTGAAGGATTTCCAGCATCCGGCGGGCGCCTTCCCGGCAGGGAATACATTTACCGCAGCTTTCCCGCTGGATAAAATCCATGAAGAATTTGGCCATATCCACCATGCAGGTTTTTTCATCCATGACCACCAGGCCGCCGGAACCCATCATGGCCCCAACGGTTTTAAGGGACTCGTAGTCCACTTCGATATCCAGGTGAGCAGTTGGGATGCACCCACCCGAAGGGCCGCCGATTTGCACGCCTTTAAACGCCAGGTCGCCGGGGATACCGCCGCCAATGGCAAACACAATGTCCCGGATAGAGGTGCCCATTTCCACTTCCACCAACCCGGTCCGGCGTACTTTCCCGGATAGGGCAAATACCTTGGTGCCTTTGCTGTTCTTGGTTCCAATACCGCTGAAAGCTTCGTGACCGCGCTGTATAATTGAAGGAATATTGGCCAGGGTTTCCACATTATTGATAATGGTAGGCTTGCCGAACAAGCCGCTCACGGCGGGATAAGGGGGTCTTGGCCGGGGCATGCCCCGTTTCCCTTCGATGCTGTTCATCAGGGCTGTTTCTTCGCCGCAAACAAAGGCGCCGGCCCCCTGTTTTATTTTTATATCCAGCGAGAAACCGCTGTCCAGTATATTTATTCCCAGGAAACCGTATTCCCGGGCGTCGGCGATGGCTTTTTTCAGCCTTAATATTGCAAGTGGGTATTCGGCCCGGATATAGACGTAGGCTTTGGATGCGCCGATGGCGTAAGCGGCAATGGCCAGTCCTTCCAGGAGCCGGTGGGGGTCGCCTTCGATAACCGCGCGGTCCATGAACGCGCCGGGGTCGCCTTCATCCGCATTGCAAATCATGTAGGTTTGTTCCGCATCCGAATGAAGGGCCAGTTTCCATTTTCTCCCGGTGGGGAACCCGCCGCCGCCGCGACCGCGAAGGCCGCTTTTTTCAATGATGTCGCACACCTCCGCCGGCGTATGCGAGTAAAGTACTTTTACCAATGCGCTGTATCCTCCATAGGCCAGGTATTCATCGATATCCGTGGGATCGATGACGCCGCAGTTGGCCAGCACCCAGCGGGATTGGGGCCCGAAAAAGGGATGTTCATCGATGTAAGGAACATTTTTCCAGGGTTCCAGGTGGGATTGTCGGTGCTGCCCCAGGAGGTATTCCCAGGGTACAGTGGTTATGGCGTCGCCGTCAAAAAGGTGGTCCAGTATCTCTTCCACTTTATCGGCGGTGATATGCTGGAAACTCAGCCGGCCTTTGCCGGGGAGTTGAACGTCCACCAGGGGTTCGGCGGAACACAGGCCGATACACCCGACTTCACGGACATCCGCGGCGATTTTTTTGGTTTCCAGGTATTTTTTAATGGCTTGCAGTGTCTTTGCCGCGCCTGCTCCGAGGCCGCAGGTCCCGGCGCCCACGAAAATCACCGGCTGCAAAACCGTATCCCTCCGGAGCTGGGAAAAGAGACGGCCTGGATTAGTGAGATCGATATCTGTTGCCGAATTAAAAATTCCATTATGGCTGATACGCTCCAGCAGCGACTTCGTGGATTTCTCAGGTATAAAATCAAAAATTTCAGTATGAATGTCGGGCATATTAAGCGTCTCCTTTCTTTTCTTTGTTTCGGTATTGATTTAATATTTTGGGAAGGTCATCTACGGTCAGGTTGCCGTGGAATTCACCGTTCACGCAAATCACCGGGGCAAGTCCGCAGGCCCCGATGCAGGCCACCACTTCGAGACTGAACAAACCATCCCGTGTAGTCTGGCCGGCTTCGATTTTCAATAACCGCTGTAGGGTATTTAAAAGGGAAAAAGAGCCTTTGACATGGCAGGCGGTTCCCCGGCAAAGCATAATATGGTATTTCCCGATGGATTGAAAACGAAACTGGTTATAAAATGTGGCCACACCGTAAATCTTACTGGTGGGGAGTTTGAGATGTTTGCCGATCTGTATCACGGCATCTTTGGAAAGGTAGCCCTGCTGTTCCTGTACTTCTTGTAAAAGGGGGATTAATAGTTCCCGCTGTGCATTCGGGTATTTCGCCAGGACGGCCTGGATATTATCATGGTTTAACGATTGTCCTGGCTGGCGACTGATCGTTTCCTGGGGCTGCTCGTTCATCATGCTTTATTTCTCCTTGTGAATCTTTTCACACTGTGAATTATTTCACAATAAAATTATAATGCAAATTCACTAAAATGTCAACTGGGAAATAAAAAATTTCTAAAATTTCCAGGGAGTGGGGTTAGAAATTGGTGATATATAAGGTGAATGTTGGCCGGTATGTGATACCGGGTGAGTGATAACGCGTTATTTATTGGTTTTTGCGAAGAAGGCGGCTTTTTCAATGGACATGGTAATATCCCGGGTTTCCAGGAAAACGCCTTCAGGCACATGGAGGATGGTGGGAGCCCAATTGACAATTGCTTTTATCCCGGTCTTTACGTAGGTATCCACTATCTTTTGCGCTCCCGCGGCGGGGGTAGTAATAATGCCGATGGTGATATTTTCTTTCCGGATGATTTCTTCCAGTTGGTCGGTATGGTAGCAGCGGCACCCGGAAATGACCCGGTTTATTTTTTCAGGGTCTATATCGAAAGCAGCCGCGATGGTAAGTTTTGGTCGTCTTCCCATAAAATAGTTCATAATGGCCCGGCCCAGGTAGCCGATTCCTGTCAACGCTATTTTCTGGCCTTCCGGGTCATCCATAAGTTCGTTAATATCGTTTCTCAGGAGCTTGATTTCGTATCCATTCCTGGGGCTGCCGCTGTGGCCGATAATCATGAGGTCGCGGCGGACCTGTGCGGGGGTGCCACTGGAAAGAGAAGCCAATTCATGCGAATAAATATGCTTACGTCCTTCTTCCAGGAGGTTGTTCAATACACGCCGGTAACGGCTCATACGCTCGATTGTCTTTTCAGGTATGGGTATCATTGTCCTGTTTTTGCTCCTTACTTTAAGTGTGAAGTATATCACATTGTGAATTTATTCACAACTATATAATGGTATTATTTTGGAATTTTTCATTTTTATTTTGGTCGTCCCGGATATAATCCATCCCTATCCGGGCGGCAGTGGTTTGGGGCCAGGGCCCGTGATTATACAATCATACAATCAGCCTCTTCTTAATCCCTTTGACAGCCAACCACCCGAAAAGGACGGTAAATAAAATACAGTAGCCCAAATCCAAAAGTAAATGAAAATTTAACAACCCGGGCACGCAAAACGCCCGGGCTATTCTTACCACATGGGTCAACGGGATGACTTCAGCGGCATATATTAATGTTTTGGGAAGGTTTTCAACGGGAAAGACAATCCCGGAAAAGAAG
>JAUPLE010000130.1 GCA_030837085.1 Acidobacteriota bacterium
ATCGACCACCCGCTGTAAAATCTCACCTTCAATTGAAACATCCAGGTGAAGTAGATCAAATTCCTCTGGAGATTTTAGCCAAAGATTGATATCCAGTTTCTTCAGGATAACTACATTTTCGATTTCGTATTTTTTCAATATTCGTTTCACTTCATTCATATTCCCATGATTAAAAGGGTAATCCTCCCAAAGATCATATCCAATTACGTACCCCCCCCGACCCAAATGCTGTAATGCTTTTGCGATACAAACTAAAGAATATCCATGAAGTACTCCAAATTCGATTACTTTTTGTGGCGCTAGATCAAATACAATTTGATATATCGTTTTTCCAAGTCGATTTGCTGCGTAAGATGAAGAAAGTTTAGGAGGATCAAATTTCATTACCAACCTTTTTTAATACAAGAAACAATATAGTCGCGTTCTTGCTCTCCAACCCACCATCCAGCAGGTATGCAAGTGATATTCTCATATATACTATTTAGCGTGGGAAGTTCCACTCGATATTTATTCATGCAAGAATGTAAATCGTTTCTTTTGTGTGGTCGCCGTACCTCGATACCACAAGAATTCATCCACTTTTCAAATTCTTTTCTTTTTTCTACTAATACTGTATAGAGAAAATACGAGGATTTTCTGTTTTGATTATTATTTAGTAACGAAATTGATCCTACTTTTTCTAATTCCTTATTATAATACTCCGCGTTTGCTCTTTGTTGATCCAATATAAATGAAATATTCGGCAGATTTGCAATTCCGATAGAAGCCATTACATCATTCATGTGAAATTTAAATCCCCATTCCTCAATATCCCTTTCATATCTACTTAATTCAGGACATAAATCTCTATCTAATCCATACCAACGCAATTTACGAGCCCTCTTGCATTGAATGTCATTTGGAACAATGAGAAGTCCCCCATCTGAAGTTGTTAATTGCTTAATTGCTTGAAAACTAAACACACAGTAATTACCGTGTCCGCCGATAAACTTGCTATCGTATATACTACCGAAAGCATGAGCACAATCTTCGATTACCACTGGCCGAAACCCTAAATTAATCTCGGTTTCATCTAAAAGGGATTTTAAATTATTAAGTTCGACAGGGTATCCGCCCCAATGTACAAGAACTATCAACTTTGTTTTAGGTGACAGTTTTACGCGTAAATCAGATAGACTTATATTCAAATCAGAAGAGCTCACATCAACCCAACGAATATTTAAACGATTAGCAAGAATTGGGAAATTCGTAGCAACACATGTTAGGGGAGTAGCGAGTACTTCATCATAATCGAATATTTGAACAAAGTTATTATTATTTTTATATTGAATATCAGGTTTTAATTGCTTTTCGGTATTATTATTATTCTTTATTAAATGGATAGCAAGATGCAATGCAGAGGTTGCACTGTTGGTTGTAACGAGGTTATTAACATTTAAATACTCTCGCAACATATTTTCGAATCTTTCAACCATTATACCTTGCCCGATATATCCTGAATATAAGGTCTTTTGGACTATACTTCCTGCGGTTTTTGACATAAATACTTTAAAAAGGGGAATATGTTTCATTTTTTAATACCCAAAACAATTGATATTTAACATATCTCATGAGGGCAACTCTATGGTGTCCAAATAATTTCTCAAAATTCCTTAAATTATTAATTTATTGAGAAATGCTATTTATGCAATATTCTCAAATATCTACATTTATTAATAATTTCAAAAGCCAATTCATCTGCTCCTTTGAAGTTAATGGGGATAATGGAATATTCCGTAGGATTAATACTAATTTTATATTCTCCCTGACTTATGCCATAATCTTCGAACTCACGTCTGAATCCCTCTATCAAAAGTTTAATATAGTCCATATTATATTCCAATTTCTGCAAATGACCTGCTGGTAAGGGTCTTTTTATTATTCTTTTGAGTATTTCCTCAGGATTATCATCTAAGAGGAAGGAATAATCAATATGTCTTCTAGGGCAAAGGACATCTTCACAAGCTGACACAATACATCGCTCGCTATTAGAATTAATATAGCCTAGTTCCCGATGAGCCCAAACATCTACAAGAATATCTCTAGCCGAATCCCTGTCAATAAATATTAATCCTTCCATTCTATTAATTTCATCATCTCGACATGCAAATGATAATACATAGAACATTAATGAAAGTGTTTCGTCGTTGAAAGGATTTGGAACACGCTTCGGAGAAGCTAAATATCCTGTTAACTCACATATTTTTGTAATTAATGTTGTTTTTCCAACTCCATGGACACCTGATATTGAGACGATTACATTTTCTTTGGACATTATCAGTTTTAATTCACAGTTTTTTTTATCATAAATCCGGCAAAACACCAGCTACTTGCAGGGTTATCCCAAAATTTTTTTTCTGCAGAAGACAGGGCTTTCTTTGCTGTATATCTATTTAAAAAAAAAATCAATGCAGATAAAATTAAAGTTATAAAATAACTCAGACATAAATCCCCAATTATTTCACCTACAATATCCGCAACCCCGAAAAACAGACATGCAATTCCAATTTGAACTAAGAGATAAGTACGACTAGTACTCAAACCTGGAGCATAAGAATACCTCAGTTCTTTTGGAACAATTTCTGCCACAGGAGTAAAGGATTTGTTTGTGATCATTGCTTGTACCAAGATCATGGAATTCACATATTCAGCATGCCATTTACGGATAGCAATTACACCCCACAGTACTACTTCTCCGAATGCGATTAGTCCAGAGCCTAGTAATATCGAAATTCGCACTGTGGATGATGATAGTGCTTGTCCATTTAAACGTAAAATAACAAGCCCAGTGATAGCCCCTAAAACCATCGTAAAAAATGTATTGGCAATTCCTTCTCTTATATCATCGGAGGCTCTTAAATGCGATCCAATTTCTTGAAATAATACATTCAAAGTATCATTCGTTTGTCCATTCATTGGTATAGCTCACTCAAAAAGGAATTTCTTCAAAATCACTAGGAATCAATGTGTTTTTGAAAATTTCTTGTGCTTCCCTTTCCATAATTTTAATTCTATTTTCGTCATATTCTGGATTAATATGCATTAGTACTAAGCATTTTACCGCCGCTTTGCATGCAATTTCTGCAGCGCCTAAAGAATATGAATGCTCAGATATCTCTCCCTCTTTGTGGATATTATAATAATCAATCTTGTCGAAATATGCTTCGTGAATGAGAATTCGACTACCTTTAGCAAATTCAACTGTATTTTCGGAACAATTCGTATCTGTAGCAAAAGTTATAATACCATCATTTAGGCGCATTCCAACTGAAGGATCAGAATGCTGTTGTTTATTGATGTCAACGGTAAGGTCTTTGGATAACTTGTTATGTCCAGGTTTAAGATCCTCTAGGCTTAATTTCATTGGAAAATCAATAAGAGGTAAAGAAAATGTAGGTTTTGAAAACATTTGGTTTAAAACTTCAGAAGAGTTATATCCAGATAATTCTTTACCAGGGCCAATAATTCTTACCCGCTTTCTTTCAAAAAAAAGAGGAATATATCCAATTCCTATAATGTGATCATGGTGATAGTGTGAAAGAAGAATTATCACTTCGGAAGCCTCCTTCACAATTTCTTTGAAAGGTGGATATAATAATCGAGTTAAACCTGTTCCTGCATCTAAAATTATAACACGGGAGCCCTGTTTTATCAAGAAACAAGTCGTTTGCCGATGTTTGTTTGGCATCCAACCTACTGTACCTAAGGCATAAATTGTGTCAATTTCCATGATTCAATCTCCTTTTAGTTAATTATCATTGATTTTAATTCTTTATAAGCTTCCGTCTTTAATTAAAATTAATAGAGGCTTCCGCCATTGGGGTGATACGCTCTTTGCTCTTAAAAACACCCTCTTCATTTGTCTCACAAGGATGTCAGTGTGCATCTTCATCAAGAAGTTCCACGTTCAAAGAACAATGAATACCATATCGAAATCAAAAATGCAATAGGGGGAAAAAAAATTTTGCCACGGAAAAACTTTAGCCGCGAAGAACGCGAAGGACCGCGAAGAAAAAGAAAAAAAATCCTTGGCGCCCTGGCGCGCCATCTCCTGGTGGCTATTTTCATTTTTCATCAAATAAAAAAGACTCACGGGATGATGTGAAAAGGGCGCTTTCTGCATGTCCCCTTTTTCCCTCCATAATTTTCCCGGCCAGGTAGAGCGGATAATTATGTATCCGGGTATTCTCCCGGTGAAGATTATTAGCGGTAATCTTTATCATCAGCGGCGGCGCATATTTATTTTCATAAACCAAAAGACTCCTGGCCCTGGTTCGCTGCCCTGATTTTACTTCCACCGGGATAACCGCGTTGTCCATTACTTTTAAAAATTCTATTTCGGATTCTTTACCGACCCAGGAGTAAAGCTCCCTTTCCCCGGCTCCGCCATACCCCGCGGCGATAAATTCCTGCGCCGTAAAATTTTCGGCATAAAATCCCTTATACCGCCCGTAATCCTGGTTCAAAATCGAATCGAAAGATAAATCCGTCATACACCCCAGCAGCCCCGTATCGAACAGGTAGAGTTTAAAGATATTGTCGGTTTTGAAGTTTTTCAATGGCAATGCCGGTGTATTCACGATAAATACCTTGATAACAAGACCTGATTTCAAAAGCCAGTCGATAGGACCTTCCAACTGCACGAATTTGCTCTTATTGGGTATGATTCCTTTAAACCGGAACCGCGATACCGAGTCATCGATATTCTTCGATAATTGTACCGGGATATTATCAAACACCCGGTTAATATGCGCGGCATTTTCTTTCCCGGCATGCTTGGCAAAATCGCCGTGGTATCCTTGCAGTATCGCCTGCTGAACGCTTCTCACATTATTAAAGGCTTCATGAGGATTGTCTTTTAAATCGAGATACCGTTTCACCGCTTCCGGCATTCCCCCAGTGATATAATAAACTTTTAAATCCTGCCACAATTGGTGATGAATCACTTCCGGGATAACCGTTTTATTTGAAAATTCCGACAGGAGGGCAGCTTTTCTTTTACTAATGGCCATAAGAAATTCTTCGAAATTCATGGGAAATAAATTCAAAAAGTCTACCTGGCCGACGGGAAAAGATTTTTGATTCAAACTGACCCCGATATGGGACCCGGCACAGCAAAGGGCCAATTCCTTCATGTCCTCGTTAAAATACTTCAAGCTGGTCAGGGCTCCAGGGCATTCTTGTATTTCATCGAAAATCAAGAGGTCGGCTTCGATATCGATTTCTTTATCCAGGATGATAGATATATTTTCGATTACCCTCTTGGTATCGAAGGTCTCTTTGAAGAGGAAGTCCAGGTCATGCCTCCTCTCAAAATTAATATAATGGACCTGTTTAAATTCCCTGCGGCCAAATTCTTTCAACAGGAAAGTTTTGCCTACTTGCCGTGCTCCCTGGAGCAGTAAGGGTTTCCTATATTTTGAACTTTTCCATTCCAACAGTTTTCGATATAATAATCGTTCCATGGAGGTGATTATAGTCGGTTTTGTCTTTTTTTGCAAGGTAAAAAAGTCAAAAAAGACTTTTTTTGCCAGGAAAGAGGAACGTAACCCGTGGCTGCTAATGAGCCAGGATTTCTTTTTCTGTTAAACCGGTGGATTTGACGATGATATCGATGGCTATCCCGTTATTTAACAATTCCTGTGCAATCTTTAACGCTTTTGCCCTTTCCCCTTCTTCCCTGGCATACTCAATCCTGCCGCGCTCATCCTGGATATGCATCCCGATGTAATCATATACATCAAGCTCATCCCTGGACCAGCTTAAGCGGTTTGCCGCTTCAAAGGCTTCACGGATTTCTTTGGGCTCTTCCATCTCCTTTGGTATAATTGCCAGGTCACTGGCATTTTTCACGAAATAAATCCATTTGTCTTTTACGTCCGCCAACTCCTGGAGATTCTTGTTAAATTTGGGCAACTCGACGAAGTTTAATTCGAAATCCTTGAAATGGTTTTCATTGGTCTTTTCATCGAGGATCAGATGGCGAGTGGAGTAATCCGGATTTTGTTTAAAAAATGTGAAATCGAGGAACCCTAAAAAGATGACCTGGTTTAGCCTGGGGTAATCGTCGGCCTTTTCGAGCTGCTGATAATAGGCTTTACTGATATAGTACAATATCCGTTTATCGAAAGCAGGGGTATGGAGTACCTGCATTTCAACGATGTAATGGATGTTTCGTTTATCGATGGCCATGATGTCCAGTATGGTTTCTTTGAGACCTTCAAGTTTGGGGACCTGGTAGGGATTCTTTATGGTAATGTCGATTATTTCTTTGGATGTTCCCGCGAAGTTGAGGATATTATTTAGAAAGCTGATGAGAATTTCTTTTTTGTTTTCATCGCCGAAGATTTTTTTGAAGGCAATATCGTTCTTGGGGTCTGCAAATTTCATTTCGTACTCCTTTTCATAAGAGTATTATAATGTTTTTTGCGGATTTTTTCAATAAACATTTCGAAGCCACCAATCCACCAATCCACCAAGACACTAAGATTTTTTAATAATAAAACCTCTTCGGGAGAATGGCGGCATTTTTTTACCATTCCGATGAATTGACCTGCGCTTCGGGATAAAACCCGAAAGGATTGCATTCGGCTTCATAGATATTGTCTTTAATCGCTCAACCTGTTCTACACTGGTTTTTGTATAAATTTATGAGAGCAACAAATTTTGTTTATACAGGAGGTGTCGCAGCAAAAATTGAGGTTTGCTGACTCCCTGGAACTTTTAATAATCGATAAGCAATTTGACGATATCTTTGTGCCCCTGCTGCTCCGCCCAGTTTAACGCAGCAGCGGAGTCCCGGTCCTTACGCTTGATGTCGGCCCCGCTTGAAATGAGTAATTTCACGGTTCGATAATGTCCTTTGCCGGCTGCTTTCATTAAGGCGGTTATGCCTTCTGAATTGTTTTCATTGACATCCACTCCTCTTATTATCAAAAATGC
Organism: Acidobacteriota bacterium; assembly: GCA_030837085.1. GTDB lineage: Bacteria > Acidobacteriota > Aminicenantia > UBA2199 > UBA2199 > JAKAGC01. Next base: position 6,982 of record JAUPLE010000130.1, read on the forward strand.
GACCAGGTCCAATTGTTCTTTCTCGCTCTCACAAATGGTCATCAATGTATTATTTCCTTTTTTATTTTTAATCTTGCTATCGATTCCTGCTAATATGAGCCGGAAACACATTGCTTTTTGCCCGGAAAAGGCTGCCATCATCAGGGCCGTGGAACCTTCGTCATCCCGGGCATTGATGGGGAATCCTTCGTGTAATAGTTTCTTTATTTTGTCCCAATTGCCTTTTTCAGCAGCTTTGAAATATTCATCACTGCGTGCGCTTTTGGCGGGAACGTCTGCGCCCGGCGCGGCGCCCGGCCCTGATTTTTGGAGTTCTTCAAATTCGCCTTCGAGGTAGGATTTTATCCAGGGGCCATTGCTTCCCAGGTCCATGTTGGCGCCATTGGAGAGCAATAATTCTACGGTGTCTTTACGGTCTTGAACGACGGCAAACATTAGCGGGCTCCAACCGGTATGGTTCATGGTATTCATATCGGCCCCGGCCAAAACGAGTTGTTCGGCGACCGGATGGTGCCCTTGCCGTACGGCGAGGATGAGCGCGGTATCGCCATTATTATCTTCGAGGTCGAGGTCTGCCCCGGAGGAAATTAATATCTCTACTATATCCTGGCGATCATTAAGCGCAGCTATCATCAGCATTGTGGTCCCGTCTTCTTTCCGGGTGTTTATATCGAAGTCGGCGTCCAGTTGTTTTTTGATTTCAATGGGATCGGCCTCTTTGACTGAGTCGATAGCCCCGGCTTTTTGGTTTATTTTTGCGCGGATGGCCTGGATTATGGCGGTATTCTTCTTTTTTTCGGCTATTGAAAGGGGCGTCTCTCCTTCGTTATCTTCTTCATTGGCATTGGCGCCTTTTTCGAGTAATGTGTTGACGAGGTTTTCATATTCTTGCTGTACGGCCAGCATGAGGGGTGTATATCCTTTTTGGTTTTTGTTGTTAATATCCGCGCCGTTGTCCAGGAGTATTTGGGCTATTTCTTGATGGTTATTGGCCAGGGCGACTGTGAAAGGGGTATCGCTGTTGGCGTTTTTTACGTTTATGTCGGCGCCCCTGGCGATAATGGTTTCCACGATATCTTTGTAACCTTTGGCAGCGGCCAGGAGGAGGGGTGAGAGTCCTTTCTGGGTTTTGACTTTAACGGAAGCGCCTTTGTTTAATAGTAATTCGGCTATTTTTTCATGGTCATTGGTTAAGGCTGTGATTAAGGGGGTATCGCCGTCGTTGTTCCTGGCGTCGATCTCGGCGTTGCAGGCGATAAGTAAGTTGTATATGTTTTCATTATCTTTGGAAACGGCGATATGGAGGGGGCGGTTTCCTTTTTTGTCTTTGGCGTTAATGTCTGCGCCGCGGGTGATGAGTAATTGGGAGATATCGGGGCGGTTGTTTTTGATTGCGATGGTTAGTGGGGATTGGCCGTCGTTATCTTTGTTATTTGCGGCATTGATATCGGCGCCGTTATCGAGGAGTATTTGTATGATTTCGGGGGAGCTTTTTTGGGCGGCGATCATTAATGGGGTCCAGCCGTCGTGTTCGCCTTCTTCTTCGATTTGTGTATTCACGTCAACGGGTTCGATGATTCCAAAGAGTCCGGGTTTGAGTAGTTTTTCGACTTTATTGGGGTTGTTTTCCAATATTGCTTTTTCTAGTTGGTCTTGCTTTGACACGTTAGCTCCTTCAAAAGTTTTTGGGGGTCCAGGGACCTTTTTTCAAAAAGGTCCCTGGTCGCCGAAGGCATTTTGTAATTAATCGTCGTTTCCATCGTCGAGGCTGTATTCTTTTAATTTATTGCGTAGGGTACGGGAGGAGATGCCGAGGATTTCGGCGGCTTTTGATTTGTTATTTGCTGTTTTTTCCAGGGTGCGTAATATGAGGTCTTTTTCCATATCGGCGACGGTTATTTCTCCTTTTTCTTTGGAGGAAGAGGGTTGGAATATATAGGTTTTGAATTGGATATCGTCTTCCTGGATTTGATTTCCTTCGCAGAAGATAGTTGTTCGATGGATGACGTTTTGGAGTTCGCGGACGTTGCCGGGCCAGGAGTAGGTCATTAGTTTATCGAGGGCTTTTTTGGTGAATTCGAGGTTAGTTTTTCCTGTATCGCGTTCGTATATTTTGAGGAAATATTGGGAGAGGTATTGGATATCGGTGGGTCGTTTGCGGAGGGGAGGGATTTCGAATTCGACGACGTTGAGGCGGAAGAGGAGGTCTTCGCGGAAGGATTTATCGAGGAGTTTTTGTTGGATATCGTGGTTGGTGAGGGAGATTACGCGGGCGTCGACGGGGATGGTTTTTTTGCCGCCCAGGCGGTCGACTTCTTTTTCCTGGAGTACGCGGAGGATTTTGGCCTGGAGGTTGAGGGGCATATCGCCGATTTCGTCGAGAACGAGGGTGCCTTTATCGGCCAGTTCGAATTTGCCGGGTTTGAATTTATCTGCGCCGGTAAAGGCGCCTTTTTCATAGCCGAAGAGTTCGCTTTCGAGGAGGTTTTCGGGGATAGCGGCGCAATTGATGGCGATGTAGGGGCCTTCTTTGCGTGGGCTGCTGCGGTGGATATAGCGTGCGAGTACTTCTTTGCCGGTGCCGCTTTCTCCGCTCATGAGGATGGAGGCGTTGCTGTGGGCTGCTTTGCTTACTTTTTCGACGATCTCCAGCAAAGCGGGGTCTTTGGTTAAGAATTCGGCGACCGGGGTGCGATTGAAAGCGTTGGGAAAGTGCTGTTCGACGAGTTCGAGGATTTTCTCGGCGGGGAAGGGTTTCAGGATGTAATCTTCGGCGCCGTTTTTCATGGCGGTAACGGCGTCTTCGATTTTGCCATAAGCGGTGATTACGATGATTTTTGTTTCCGGGCTTTTTTTCTTGATTTCGGCGGCGAGGTCAATGCCGCTGCCGTCGGGCATGCGGACGTCGGTGATAACCATGGGATAATTAAAGAAATTGATTTTTTCTTTGGCTTCGAGATATGAAAAGGCTTTATCGAGGCTGTAATTTTTTCTTTGCAGGGTTTCGCCGAGGGCGAAATTCATGTTTTCATCGTCATCGACTATTAATATGTCTTTTGGTTCCATGTTTTTATTTTAGCGGAATTTCGATAATAAATAAAGTCCCTTTGGGACCGGATTGGAAAAATATGCTGCCGGCGTGGGCTTCGATTACGCGTTTTACCATTGCCAGTCCCAGGCCGGTGCCGGTGGTTTTGGTGGTAAAGAAGGGTTTGAAGATTTTTTCTTTGATTTCTTCGGGAATACCGGGGCCGTTGTCTGTGATTTTGATGAGGAGGCGATCTTTTTTGTTTTGGGTTTCAATGGAGATGTGACCCTGGACGGGCGCGGCCTGGGAGGCGTTTATCAGGATATTGGCGATGCTTTGTTTTAATAATTCGTAATCGGCTGTCAGCAGGGTAGGGGAGATGTGTTTCTCCACTGTAACCTGTTTTTTGGTAATGGTATTGAGGGCAATGCTTTCGGCGTCGGTGAGGAGTTTTTCTACGGGGAATTGGGTGCGTTCGAGGTGGAGGTCTTTGGTATAGAGGAGGATGTTGGTAACGATATGGTTCATATTGTCTACGGAGCTTCGTATGCGGGATAATAGTTCGGAACTGTGCTGATCGTTCTTAAGGTCTTCTTGCATGAGGGTGACCATTAATTCGATGCTTCCGAGGGGATTGCGGATTTCGTGGGCCATGCCGGCGGCGAGTTCACCCATGACCCGCAATCGGTCTTCCTGCTGGGACTTGAGTTGTAATTTTTTTAACTCTGTTTTATCCTGGATCACCATTAAATACCCGGTCTTTTCCTTTTTATTATCTATGAAATTCGAGGAATCGATCTCCAGCCACTTTTTTTCGCCATTGATTTCGGTTTCCATTTCAATGGGTTTTTGTTTTCCTTCCAGGATATTTTTTATACCGGTAAAGGGTTCGATCTTATTCCCGGTGATTAAATCTTGCTGGGTGAGCGGGGGTTTTTTCTCTTCGAGGAAAGGGAAATAGTGTTTTGATATGCTGTTCCACAGGGTTAAGTTGAAATTGTTATCGAAAACGAGGATGGCGGAGGGTATGTTTTCTAGGATATTGGAAAGATAAAGAGATAAGATCTGGGATTCTGCTTTCAGTACTTCATAGGATTGCTGTAATTGGGAGGAAGTATTGATAAAGTCCTCGAAGGTTTTTTTTAATTCTTCCAGTTCTTCCTTTTCCGACATGTTTTATTTTCTCTTTTCGGCCTGTCGGAGCCAGAAGGAAGCGGGATTTAATTTCCTTAGTTCAGCCAGGGTTTTTTGGGCTTCCTCCGGCCGGTCGGTATTCCGGTGAATGGAGATTTTACGGAATAGGATCCATTCTTTATTTTCAGTTGCGGTCTCATTTGCCAGGTATTCTTCCGCGTTGTTGTAATTGTCCAGGGCCGCCTGCCAATTTCCCAGGTTATAGTTTAAATCCGCGTTCTTAACCAGCAGGCTGCTCCTCTGAGACGCGGTTGATCCTTTATAGTTGAATAGTTCATTATATAATTCGAGGGCGGCGGCGCCGGAGGCGGGGTCTTTTTCTTCGGCCAGGGTTTCGGCTTTTAATTCGAGAACCTGGTATTGGTAGATATTTTCGATTTGCCTGGGATTAATGGCGACTGTTTTGATGAGGTTTTTTACTTCCTCGCTGTTGGCGGTTTTTTTGTAGGCCCGGAGGGTGTAATAGAGAAACTCGCTTTTTTCGGCTTCAGAGGCGTCGTCGATAACTATTTTTGCGCGTATATCGAGATATTCGTCGTATTGTTCCATTTTAATATAGAGGCGCGCCAATTGCCGCCGTACTTCGGGCCAATATTGGGAAAACATGGTGTACTGATCCATAAAACTGTAGATTTCATGGGCATTGCCGTACAATTGCATGTCGTAGAGAACAGCCCCTAACTTCATCAGGTTGGCGCCGGAGAGATAACTTTTCTTTCCTTTGATGAGGGCCCAGAATTTGAACACTTCATCATAATTTTTATCGTGCCGGAGGGCGTCCAGGTACATATCCAGGTTTTCCCTGAAGAGCTTTTCCACTAATGGGTCTCTTTTTTTCTCAAGGAAGTGATAGTAATCCTCATTGGCCTGCGCGAAATTCCCGGTTTTTTGAAATTCCCCGCCCAATAATATGGCGGCGGTTTTTTTCTGGTCGGAATCGGGGGAATTTTCCTTTACCATGGCCAGGAGTCTTTTTGAATCGCAATAGAGGGGGTAATTGGTTTTTATTTTTTCCAGTTCTTCTTGTTTCAGTGTGCCGAGGATTTTGCCCAGGTTTAACAGCAAGCCGTATTTTTTCTTTTGATCCTGGGGATTGGCTGCCAGGATTTTGATGAGGTAGATGGCGCTCATGTATGAATTTTTTTGTTGTTGATAGGATTGCGACAGGGTAATGGCGGCTTCATCGATGTCTTTAAAGGTGGGGTAGACATTGATTAATTTGGTGAGATAATCGGCCGCTTTTTGATGGTCCCGGTTGTGATGATGAATTTTTCCCGCTTCGAAAAGGTACGAGGGATTGCTGTTGATGATAGTGGGGATTTTTTTTTCGGCTTTTTCCAGGTAAACGGCGGCCTGGGTATTATCGTCGGTTCCGGCGTATACGATGGCCAGGAGCATTTCCAGCTCGGGGTATTGTTCGCCTACATTCCATGTCTTGACCATTTTTTCGATGATAGGGACGGCCTTTTTGTAGTTTTTCAGGGTGAAATAATCTTTGCTTAGTTCAATGCCCGCATAAACCGCTTCCGGGCTTTGTGGGTACTTATCGAAAACTTTCTCCAGGTACGCTTCCTTTTGGAAATATTCTTCCTTATAAATATCGGCCAATTCCAGGAGGGATTGTTTCAAATACTCCGAGGCAGGGAATTGGATTTCGATTTTCTTCAGATAGTTAACAGCCATATCGGCGTTGCCGTTTTTCTTATAGGCCACACCGATGAGATAGTGGAGTTTGCCTGCTTCAATGGGTGATAGGAGGGATTGTTTTGTATTGAGTATGGTCAGGGCCTTTTCAAGGGCGACGGAATATTTTTGGTTTTTTAGTAGTTCTTCGATGCTTGTTAGATCAATGGAAGCGGCATAGGTAATGTTTGCGGTAAATACCTGGAACAAAAAAAGGGCCAGGCCGATCAGCAATCGCAGAGAGACGGTTCTCGTTCTCACTAGTTACTCCGTTATTTCATTTTATTTATAAATTAGAGCAATTTTCATGCCAGGTATTGAGGCCAAACAATCGAAGTGTTTTTCTTTGAAGAAACGGGCCTGGATTGTTATTATCCTTTTTATCACCGGCCACATCTTTTTTGTAAGTCAAAAAAATACATTCCTTTTATGTCAAAAAAATGCCACCCCCCCCCGCGGCGCGGGGGGCCTATTTGTAGGACCGTACCGGAAGATTCCATCCCGGACACCATCAGGCACGCGCCCCATTCCGGGGATCCCATTTGTAGGGGCTTGATTTATCAAGCCCTTTACAGACCTTCATCCTGGGGGTTTGATGAATCAAACCCCTACGATGTCGTGGTATTTTCATGACAGCAACACCGAAACCGGCCCCATGTTTCCCCTAAATTAATTTCTAATGAACCTGAACGGGTTTTTGGCGCACATGCACGGTTGATTCGTGCAGGTGAACTGAAGTTTAGTGCACATGCACGGGACTCTTGTATACATGCACGGATGTTCTGTGCTGGTGTACGAGACTCATATTTATATGTATGGAACCAATATTCACATGCACGGAACTCTCGTTTACATGTACGGAACTCTCGTGCCACTGAACGATTTTTACATTTACATGCGCGGAAATCGCGCACCGGTCAGGTGGAGGTATATAAAAAATGAAGGGTTACCAGTATCAATCTCTATTGACAATCTCTCCTTACCCTGTTAGAATTTAACATCAAGAACGCCACAAATAAGGTGACAACAATGATAAGAAAAAAAATAATCGGTTTATTTATAATTGTTTTGTCGATATTAGGTCTTGTTAGCCAGGGCCACTTGTACGGGCAACTGTTTAAAGAGGATTTTGCCGCTGAACCCATGGTCGATACCCTGGTCAAATATGACGAAGGCATTATTCTCTTTAAGATTGAACTGGATAAGAATTACCATATCACGGACCTGAAGAATAATTTCTTCAAAATCGAAGCGCCTGAAAATGAGTTTCTCAAAATCGCGAAAGTGGAATTCCCCAAAGGAACACCTTACGCCGATGAACTGGTTTTCAAAGGCGCCTTTGAAGTCCCGGTTTATGTGACGGTATTAAAAGATATCCCCATCGGCCAAGCTTTGAAATTTAAACTGTCCTACCAAATATGCCAGGAAAAACCGCGGGAACTTTGTTACCCCCCGGCGGAGAAAGGGGTCGAGGTGAAGTTCAACCAATCTTTCAAAGGTGTCGCAGGCCAAAGCGACCGGGGAAAACGGGACGATGAATCGTATTCCCAGTGGGTCGAACGGATTATCAAGCAGGAATTGGAGCGTAAATCCTTTCTATTATTCTTACTGGTATTTGCGGCCGGTTTTCTTACCAGTTTTACCCCCTGCGTTTATCCTGTTATTCCCATCGTGATGGGTTATATCGGGACGCGCAGCGGCAGCAAGAAATTTAAAGGTTTCTACTTATCCATCTTTTTCGTATTGGGACTGGCGTTGGTTTATTCGGTATTCGGAGTCATCGCGGCCACTACCGGGACCATGATGGGCCTCTCTTTCCAGAATCCTTTGGTAGTGATTATCATCGCGGCTATTTTTATCCTCATGGGTTTGAGTTTGGCCGGTCTTTTCGAAATCCCTGTTCCGTCATCCATCTCCTCGAAAGTGCAGTCCGGGCATAAAAGTGAGATCATCGGTTCGTTGTTGGTGGGAGGGGTTTCCGGCATCATTGCCGCCCCCTGCGTCGGTCCTGTTTTGATTGCCCTGCTTTCCTGGATCAGCCAGACCGGCAATATTTTATTGGGTTTCTGGTTGACCTTTACCTTTTCGTTGGGATTGGGAGTCATATTTCTTATCGTTGGCACTTTTTCCGGGGTGGTATCAGCCATGCCCAGGGGCGGCAACTGGATGAACTATGTCAAGTATTTTTTTGCTTTGCTGCTGCTGGGAGGAGGCATATACTTCCTCAGCACCATTACAGCCATTCGGCTGTAA
>JAUPLE010000131.1 GCA_030837085.1 Acidobacteriota bacterium
AATTGCACCCCCAGTATGTTTTACAAACTGGTAGAATATGACAGCACCGTTGAAGAGAAACAACTAACCTCGCTGCGTTACGTTTTCCTGGGTGGAGAACCTATTTACATGTCTGCGTTGATCGGTTGGTTGGAGTCGGAAGAGTGCCGCGCTGAGATAATAAACACTTATGGCCCTACCGAATGCACCGACATTAGCAACTCCTACCGCATCAAAGAGCCCCGGAAATTCCTGGAGCAGCCGATACCAGTGGGTAAACCTATCTATAACGTGCAGTTGTTTGTAACCGACAAAAACCTAAGACTTGTACCGTTGGGAATTCCCGGCGAGTTGCTAATTGGCGGCGCCGGAGTCGGGAGAGGTTATGTCGATGACAAGGAGCTAACCAGACAGAAATTTATCCGCAACTCCTTTGCCGGTGAAGCGGAACGTTTAATTTACCGTACGGGGGACCTGGTCAAAAGGCTTTCGGGCGGCGACATCGAATTTTTAGGCCGTATTGATCACCAGGTAAAAATTAGGGGATTTCGCATCGAACCGGGTGAGATCGAGAATCGACTCCTCGGTCACCCCAAGATCAAAGAAGTGGTAGTAATGGTTATGGGGGGTGAAAGTGGAGAGGATAAATATCTCTGTGCCTATATTGTTCCCGCTGCCCCTCATACCGTTGAAACCCTGAATACCGCGGAACTGCGGGATTACCTGGCCGCTGAATTGCCTTATTATATGGTCCCCTCTTATTTCGTACTGTTGGAAAAAATGCCCTTGAATCCCAACGGCAAAGTGGACCGCAAAGCCTTGCCGGAGCCGGACCGCAGCGCCGGTAGAGATTATGTTCCCCCGCAAAACGAAAGAGAGAATGTCCTGGTGAACATTTGGTCCGAAATCCTCGGAATAGAACGAAACCGAATCGGTATTCATGATAATTTTTTCCAGTTGGGAGGCCATTCGTTGAAAGCTGTTGGTTTGATAGCACGAATTCATAAGGCCTTTTCCGTGGAAGTTTCCATTGCAGAATTATTTAAAACTCCTACCGTCAAAGGTATTTCCTATTATATAGAAAGTACGAGTACAAGTATTTATTTGTCGATTCAACCGGTGGAAGAGAAAGACTATTACTCACTCTCTTCCGCCCAGGAACGGCTATTTTTCATGCGCCAGGTAGATCCCCTGGGTATTACTTATAATTTACCCGGTATTATGAAGCTAACAGGCAAATTGGATTTGGATCGATTTGAGGGAGCCTTTAAACAACTGATCCATCGGCATGAAAGCCTGAGAACCTCCTTTGAAATAATCGCTGAAGGACCGGTGCAAAGAATTCATGATCATGTGGAATTTGAAATAGACAAAAGTTTTGCGGAGCTTTTTCAAAAGCGACTCCCCGAAGGGCCGCCGGAGGCAATTATAAAATCTTTTATCCGCGCTTTCGACCTGTCGAAAGCGCCCTTACTGCGAGTGGGATTGATAGAGACCGGGCAGGAAGAGTATATCCTGGCTTTTGATATGCACCACATCATCTCCGATGGCATATCCATGAGTATTTTGATAAAAGAAATTATGGTTTTTTATGCAGGGGAATCACTTCCCGCACTTCCATTGCAATACAAGGACTTTTCATGTTGGCAAAACCGCCTGGCAGAATCCGGGAAAATGAAAATCCAGGAGACTTTCTGGCAATCCCAATTGGAAGATGAGATACCGGTGTTGAATCTGCCTTTGGATTACCCCAGGCCGCCGGTTCGGAATTATACAGGCTGCGCTCTCGATTTTACTTTAGGTCCGGAAGCAATCGCCGGCTTGAAGCAAGTGGCCCATGAAACCGGGGCAACCATGTATATGGTATTGTTTGCATTATTCAATTCCTTTCTTGCCCGGTTGAGTGGACAGGAGGACATTGTGGTCGGCGCTGCTGTTGCCGGAAGAAGACAACCCGAACTAGAAGGGATAATCGGTATGTTTGTCAACATGCTGGCGTTGCGGACTCATATCAGTGATAAGAAACCATTTATGGATTTTTTAACGGAAGTCAAAGCGAATGTCTTAATGGCTTTTGAGAACCAGGATTTACAGTACGAGGAGTTGGTGGGAAAAATTGCTATTGACAGGGATTTAAGCAGGAATCCCCTCTTTGATGTGGTGTTTGTACTGCAGAATATGGATAATTCGGAAATACAAATCCCCGGTTTGAAGTTGACGCCCCATTTTTATGAAACAGGCGCGGCTAAATTCGATCTTACATTAATAGTTGTAGAAGAAGATGAACAATTGCGTTTCCGATTGGAGTATAGGAGTGATCTTTTCAAAGAAACCACTATCCGCAGGTACAGCGATTATTTTAAAAAGTTAATAACTTCAGTATTGGAAAATTCCTTTATAAGTTTATCAGAGATAGAGATCATATCGGATGAAGAAAGGAAGCAGATATTGGAGGATTTCAATGATACGGCCAGGGAGTACCCGGGGGATAAAACGGTCCAGGAATTATTTGCGGCAGAGGTGGAAAGAAGTTCGGGCCGCATTGCACTTTTTGGGGAATCTATCGGACATGTCGGACCGGTCAATCTAACCTACTGCCAGTTAAACGAGCAGTCGGACCGCCTGGCCGCTTTGTTAATTGAAAAAGGTGTTCAGACGGACGATATTATAGGCATTAAGATGGAACGGTCTATCGACCTGGTTATCGGTATCATGGGCATCTTGAAGTCTGGCGGCGCGTATATGCCTATTGACCCGGCGTACCCACAGGAACGCATCGATTATATGTTGGCCGATAGTAATGCAAAGATATTAATAAATAAATCCGAAATCCGAAATCCGAAACTCGAAACAAATCCAAATGACCAAAAAATAAATGACCAAAACGAAA
>JAUPLE010000132.1 GCA_030837085.1 Acidobacteriota bacterium
AGATATGTCTAAGCGGTTCCAGTTTAGCCAGGGGATATTTAAATAGGCCTGAATTAACGCATGATCAGTTCATAAACAAAAGTTTTGCGGGGGTCAAGGGGGAGCTTTTTCAAAAGCGCCCTCTTGTTGTCTACAAAACCGGCGATATGGGGCGATGGTTGCCGGACGGGAACCTTGAATTTATAGGTAGGTTGGACAGCCAGGTAAAGATAAGAGGAATTCGCATTGAGACCGGGGAGATAGAGAACTACCTATTGAGGTATTATAATATCAAAGAAGCGGTCGTTTTAGCGCGTGAAGGTGCAGGTGGCGAAAAATTCCTGTGCGCCTACATCGTACCCTTGGCTAATGGCAATCGAAAACCGGATTTTGCGGACTCTTTAAAAGAGTATCTTTCGGTGAAACTCCCGGATTATATGATACCGTCCTATTTTATAATTATCGATGCGATACCGTTAATGGCCAACGGGAAGATAAACCGGGATGCTCTTCCCACGCTCCCGGTTATAGGGGGTTCGCGGGAAGGTTTGCAATTATCTATTGCCCCCAGGAATGAAAGTGAAGAAAAGTTGGCCGGGATATGGTCTGATGTGCTGGGGATTGAGAAGCAAGGAATTGGTATCGATGATGACTTTTTCGAGTTAGGGGGGCATTCGCTGCGGGCCACGATTGTGGCGTCCCGCATTCACAAAGTTTTTAATGTAAAAATTCCATTAGCCGAGATATTTTTGTCCCCTACCATAAGGGGGTTGGCAAAGTATATTCTAGGGGCCGGAGAACAAATGTATGCCGCGATAGAACCGGCGGAGAAAAGGGAATACTATCCTTTATCCGCGGCGCAGAAGAGATTGTACCTGCTGCACCGGATGGAACCTGATAATGTAAGCTATAATATGCCCCAGGAAATCCGGTTCCAGCAAGAAATAAAGATAGGAAAATTGCAAAGGATTTTTAAAGAATTGATTGATCGTCATGAGAGTTTGAGAACGTCGTTTGAAATGGTAGAAGAAGAACCGGTGCAGAGAATTCATGAACATGTGGACTTTGAAATTGAAATATTAGAGGGAAGAGAGAATTTTGTTCGGCCCTTCGATTTGGCGAGGGCGCCTTTACTTCGTGCTGTATTAATAAAAGAAGAAAATGGAATGTATCTATTGTGGGTGGACATACACCACATCATTACAGACGGTACATCCCAGGCTATATTACGCGCTGAATTTGATAAGTTGTATCGCGGTGGAGGGGTGAATTTGTCGTCGCTCAGGCTTCAATATAAAGACTATTCCCAATGGCAGAACAGCGAGCAACAGCGGGCACAGGTGAAAAGGCAGGAATCTTATTGGCTGAGGGAGTTGGGCGATGAGTTGCCGGTGCTTAACCTGCCCATCGATTATACCAGGCCTTTTATCCAGGGCTTCGATGGCAATACCGTGGAATTTACTTTAACCGGAGAGGAAAGCCGTACCTTAAAGCGCCTGGCGCGCGATGCCAACGCCACCCTTTTTATGGCGATATTAGCGGTATTTAATGTACTGCTCTCGAAGTTGAGTGGCCAGGAGGACATTATCGTGGGTACGCCGGTAATGGGGAGGCGTCATGCCGACCTTGAAGGCATTCTCGGGATGTTTATCAATACTTTGCCCCTGCGGAATAATCCGCATGGGGAAATGAAGTTGAAGATGTTTTTAAACGAACTTAAGGCCCGGACATTGGAAGCTTATGAGCACCAGGAATACCCATTCGAGGAGTTGGTGGAAATACTATCGGTAAAGAGAGATGCGGGCCGAAACCCGGTATTCGACGTAATGTTTAATTTATTAAACCAGGAAGACTATACCGGTAATATGCGCATTGAAACGGATGCACATGAATATATCCATAAAAAAGGAACCTCTAAATTTGATCTGACATTGACGGCAGTAGACCTGGGTGAGAGGTTGCTGTTGGCTTTCGAATATTGTTCCCGGCTATTTGAACCGGTCACCATTGAACGATTTATTGGTTATCTTAAGCGCCTATTGTATTGGCTGCAGGTGACGTCGGACCCGGGAATTTCGGAATTGGAGATTATTGCTGAAGAAGAAAAACAAGAAATTTTGTATGAATTTAATACTATATTGGCCGAATACCCGATGGGAAAAACCATCCCGCAATTATTTACAGGACAGGTGGAAAAGGCGCCGGACTGCATTGCTGTGATTGAAGCCCAGGAATTACACGAATTACATGAAATAACATATCGGGAATTGGCTGAAAAATCCGGTCACGTGGCCCACTACCTGGTACATAAGGGGAGCGGGGAAAACCGCCCAATTGGTTTGATGGCGGACTATTCCATCGAAATGATCGTGGGTATGTTGGGAATTTTAAAGGCGGGATGCGCTTACGTCCCCCTGAATCCCAAAGCCCCGAATTCAAGAACGGAATATATGTTGAGTGAATGCGGCGCAAATATCCTGTTGACGACATGCCGTTTATTTGAAAACAGAGAAAGCATGAGAAGGTGGGAAGGTGAGAGCGTTTTTATTGAAAAAATCCGCCAATCCGCAAAAAATTCTTCTTACCCTCTTAATTTCCTATCCTCCAATCATCAAAATTCTTCAAGTTTAGCTTATATCATCTTCACCTCCGGCTCTACGGGTCAACCTAAAGGTGTCCCCATCAGTTACGGCCTCCAGCCGGGCGACAAGCTGATCCTCTGCTCCGTCGGCGCCGGCATGAC
>JAUPLE010000133.1 GCA_030837085.1 Acidobacteriota bacterium
ACAGTCCGGAGGCTTGTTGATACTTTCTTGTGAAAATAAAAAAACCAAAATACCAAAAACCATAATTCCAAAAGTCAAACCTTTTATCATCCTCATTTTATCCTCCAAAATATTTCGTTTGCCTTGTAAACTTTTTTGAACAGATCGATTCAATGCCGGGGGCCGTTGATGAACTCTTAACTGGGCAACATCCCGCCGATTGAAAGGTAAGGGCCTCCCACGGTTTTGCCGACTGCCGATTAAGAACGATACTGCCACTCATTTCACGCTCCTCACTAACGTCTTCAAGATTCCACAATTTTACTTCTAACGCTTGAGATCGGTGAAAACTTTGGTCTTTCATAAGATAACCCAAATATACCACAATTCTTACCTCCTGTAAATACCAAAAATCATTACCTCGATTCCGCGTTGGAATCCTTTTTAGACAAAGAATATGGCTATTTTAGTTTCTTTATAAGCCTTCCGATTTCCCAAATTTCGTGTTTCTTTATAATGCCTTTCAGGTCCCACTCCATTACTTTTCCATGGAATTGACCATTCATATATCCCGTTTCCATCCTCACACCGTCCTTCAATAAATTTCCATAAAACAAAGATTGGTCTCCATATATTTTCTCCAACCGATAGTGTTTTATTGCTCTCATATACCCCTTTAACGCCTCTTTTGGAAAATAAAAAAACCTTGTTTCGGAATGCTCGACCAAATCCTCAATTTTAATTAATTTTTCTTCTTCATCAAAATATCTTTTTTCAATGACTGTTTCCCCATCCCCGGAACATGTGCAGACATTTAATAGCTTTTTTTTGCCATTGGTAAAGTTTTCCTCTTTCTTAAATACCTTCTCTTCCAGTATTTTCAATGCATCTTTAGCAGAAGAACGAATTGAATGGTCGCGATCTGTTTCTGAAATCGTTTTTAAGGCATTATAGGCGCGGCAATATTTTGCCTCAGCCAATATATAAATGGCTTGTCTCCGAACTTCACGGTTTTTATCCCACAAAGCCATGTATATAGCTTCAAAGGCGCGTTTATTGTTGAATTTCTCCAGCGCAGTTACCGCACTCAACCGCACCTCCCAATTGTTGTGCCATAAAGCCCCGATTATTGGTTCTAATGCACGTGGATCCTTTATGTTTCCAAGCGCTTCAATCACATCAGCCCGTAAATATTCGGCATCGCTGTCCGTCTGTTTCAACATTTTTAATAGAGTTCCTACAGCAGGTTTCCCTATCTTTCCCAGGGAATAAACGGCATTCTGTTGAATAAAGTTGTCCTTCTCACCGAGCACTCTATAGAGAAAATCATTCTTATCACTGAGCACAGAAGAGATAAAATCAACAGTATGCGCATCATTGGCGATATCTCCCAGGCTATGCATGATACTCCTTTTGATAACGGGATCATTTTCTTTTTTGAACAAGTTTATCAATGGATCGATGGCTCGTTTATCTTTCAGCATTCCCAGGGAAGTAATAGCCCGATACCGTACTCTCCAATCCTTATCCTCCAGGCATTCGATCAAAGGCAACACTGCTTGTTTATTTCTTATCCTTCCAAGTGAAGTGGCAGATTCAATTCTTACCTGACAGTCTGTGTCTCTCAGAATTTCAATAAGCCCTTCAACCGCTGGATAGTCTCCTAATACCCCCAATGTCCTGATGGCCTGGATTCGAACGTCAAAATTGTTGTCTTCCAGTAGGCGAAGAATTGCGCCAACAGGTCTGGGGTCTTTTATTAATCGAAGCGTCCAAAGTGTATTCAATTTGACAACCGGGTTTTGGCTTTCCAGGAGAGCGGTTAAAGCTGGAACAGCAAAATTCAATATTTTTCTCTCTTCTAATAATATTTCACTTTTATAAGATAACTTTAATGCTATTTCTCCTATAATATGGATGGCTCTTATCTTTATTGTATCATCGCTGCTTTCCAGGAGAGGTATTAACGGTTCAATTGCATCCCCTTCCAACATCTCTAATGCGTCTTCAACCGCTAATGTTACTTGAAAATCATTATCATGCAAGGCATTTATTAACGGATTTATGACCGAGGGGTCTCTTATCCATGCCAATACCCGTGGAATTTCCTTTCTAATGTTCCTGTTTTTATGTTTCAACGCATAAAACAGGCTTTCAAGGGAAGGCTTTCCTATTGTGTACAATTCCTCACTTGCATTTGATTTTATTATCACATTGTAAGAACTATCTAACCGGTTTATTAATTCCAATATATTCTGATCCTGCGAACACTCGAAAACGCCACAAATATAAAATACAAAAACGGCTATCAATAAACCTTTACAGATTTTAAAAAATGATTTCAAGATTATGTCTATCATTTTTTACTATCCCCACAATGGCATTCTTTTTTCGAGAATCCAAACGTTTTTTACTTTATAGAGGAGAATAATGTAGCCAAAACTGAATCTCCATCCTTCCCACCATCCTTGATAGACGATGGCTTTGTCCCTGGTACTGTTGAATCCCACCCTCGAAAATGTAAAAACTCCGGATGAGTCAGGATATACTGAACGCAAATCATCCCAATTGGCTCTCTGCAGGGCATTATCCATGAACTCCTCATGGCTTAACAAAAGATATTTTTTTTTAATATTAAATTTATAGTTCAGGGGGTAATGATGCTGATTCTTTTGTTCAAAATCCTCCAGTGTATCTTCTCCAATCTCAGCTATACTCATTTTATCGAAAAAACCCCACAGATAATATCTTGTACGCAAAATTTCTGATTTAGAGCCGCTATAATAAGTAATCACATCGATAACACTTACGGGAATAGTGTAATCAGAAATAATGGTAATAGAATGGTCATCTACATAGGAATTACCATTCAACAGGGAAGAATACACGTTATATTCTTCCTGTTCCAATTCAGGGGAAGGCAATGAAGCGGTTTTAGTATGGTCGTCCTGACATCCGGAAAGGAAAACAACCAATAAAACCGGGATAATGAAACATCCTATTCTGTTCATGAGACTTGAATAATACCACATTTAAGCCAAAAAAGAAACCACAAATTCAAAGGTTCAAAATTCAAAACAAAAACAGGCCCACGAATTTAAAAGGCCCACTTTATCAGCGAACACACGAACAGGCGAAAGACACAGAAAAAACAATTTGTCCACAGATTACACCAATTTACACCGATTGTTTTTTCATACCTTCTTGCCTTCTATATTTTCTTCATCATTCATCATTCATCATTCACTAATTGGGTTTTGGTCATTTGTATTTGGGACATTTGAGATTGTTTCGGATTTCGATATTCGGATTTCGGATTTCACGTAATGCGATTTCATACTTTCTCAGAATGACGTATTCTTGAATAAAATCTATTCCCTCTGGACAAAAACATTGATTTGGGATAGACTTACCCCTTATGTTGATCGCTAGAATATATGAATTGTTTGTAGGTTCCAAACGCCGGGAGAAACAATCCCGTCTATTGCAATACAAATTACGGCGAATGCGTGGGCAAATAC
>JAUPLE010000134.1 GCA_030837085.1 Acidobacteriota bacterium
AGAGCGAAACTCCGATGCATTTAAATATTTAGAAGATTAGCAGAGCAGGAATGTTATAGATTATATCAGTTCAATGCGTGAGGACTGAAAATATATTATAAAGGAGTATGCGATGATAAAAAAAATATTCTTGTCTATCGCGTTGTGCTTTATGTTAATTCCAGGTAAGACAACCTGGGGTATAGAAACCGGTAACACGGGAAAGTATCCCCGTGAGGTTAAAATGATCAATGGCGTCAAACATGTTTTCAATCCAGGAACTCCTTTAAAAGGAGAGATTACCCTCAATTTGGAGCCATCTTTAAAAATTGATCCGGAAAATGTAAAGGGGCTGGAAGATATCATATTTAACTATTATGAACGGGATACGCATGGAAATATTTATCTCGTCGATGCAAAATCGGTTCATATTCACAAATTTTCCGCTGACGGAAAATATCTAAAGTCTTTCCTGCAAAAAGGCAGCGGCCCGGGAGAGTTTGAGCCTTTCCCACGTATAAATATAGTCGACGAAAATATCTGGGTGATTGGCCAAAATAAAGCGGCTAAGTTCACACTCGACGGTCGCCTTGTAGATGAATTAAAATTTAACAATTATTATCGCCCTATAACCATCATCGATGCAAATCGATTCGTTGCAAATTACGAAGTCTATGATAACAAAGACAGGACGGACAGGACGTTCAAAAAATATACCGGGTTATTCGATATAAAGTCCCAAAAATGCTTGTTGAATTTCTTTGAAGCGGAAAATCCAGGTAGAGTTTTTATTCCTGTAAATGATACCTGGATGGCCGTCGTCCCATCGCCAGGGATTATCCCGGATATCATTTATGAATTAGACCACAGCAATAACTGTTTGTTTATTTCATTAAACGGTAATTATGAAATATGCCAGAAGAACTTGAAAGGAGAAACGCTGATGGTTATTCACAAGGCTCATACAAACGGAATATTGAAAGAAAGCGACAAAAAGGATGTTATTGGAGCATTCGGTTCTGTCCCTGAGGATATAGAAAAAAAGCTTATTGATATATTACCGGGTAAGCTGTGTGCCATAGAACGCATCGATATGCTGCCCAGTGGTTATTTATTGGTGAAAGGTATTCGCAATTACCATGAATACAGCTATGATATTTTTTGCAGCGATGGCGTCTATCTCTACCGCCTCGACCTTAGTAACATCTCCAGTTTACTGGCGGTAAATTTTTATAAACAAACCCTGGCGGGGATAGTAGAAAAAGAAGACGGAAATACATATTATCAATATAAAATCAAATCTCACCGGGAGATTTTTGATTGATGCCAAATGCCAAAAGCTGATGCAGAGGATAAGGGAAAAGTTTGGATCAATGAGCAACAGTATTTTGACAATGTTCCGCAAATTGCCTGGGAGTTTTTTATTGGCAGCTATCAGCCGGCGCAAAGGCGCAAAAATGGTTCAAAGACCGGAAAGACCGGGATTATCGTGGCCTTATCCGAAACCCACCGGCTAATGAAAGCAATCGACGAGATTGAAATTGAAAACTAGCTACCAAGGCACACCAGTACAAAACACCAAAATGCAGATGGTTCCGAGCCTGATGGTGCTCAGTGTTGAATCTTATGGTCCAGTTCTACAAATGGGAACCCCACGCAGTGGGGCGACGCGGGTTTTTGCAGGATAACCAGGGAACTTTTTTGAAAAAGCCCTCACAGAGGGCGAGGTTCCCTGGGTCCTCCAAAAACTTTTGTTTAGCCAATGCACGTTGGTATCGTGCCAGATGCTGTTACGAAGCTAAATATTCCGGTACAGTCCTACAAAACGAAACCTCACGCAGTGAGGCTCCTTAAACAATTGGCAATACGTATAAGACTGTTTCCGATACCCTCAAACTCATCAGCCAACACATTGTTTAATGCCCCTGTTGGCGTAGGTGTTGGAGTGGGTGTAGGTGTTGGAGTCGGCGTCGGAGTGGGAGCGGGTGGCGGAACTGGAATTGGCTCTGGCGCAGGCGTCAGCTCAATAAGCTCGGCATCTATGACCGCAGCTTTTTCAATGTAGCATATCGGTTCACTATCTTTCTCAAATGTCCCTACACCAATGAATCTATCCCCTGTTTGCACCAAACCCAGGAACCCACCTTTCGCCGGATATGAACCCAACTGACCCCAGCTTGCCCCATTGTCCCTGGAAACCAGGGTGAGCATCTCTGCACCAACACAAATAACATAATCATCAAAACAAGTTATGCCCATAATATTTTCAGCGTCACCATATCTCGTTTTCAATTCAAACACCTGTTCCCAATTTTTGCCTCCATCTATACTTCTGCTAATGGCATGTCCACCGGCAAAAAAGGTATGATTTATCTCATTATACGCTAAAGCGCGGGCGCCAACGGAATCGGTCTCCACACGGGACCAGGAAACACCGTCAACACTGCGCCATACTGCGCTGGGCGTCCCGGCATAGAAGGAGCCATTTAGATATTCGATGGTCCGTAAGGCTTTTAGTTTTTTATCCTGGTTATGGGTCCAGGTCAAGCCGCCGTCATTGCTTACATGATATCCCACTTCTTCATCCGCAGCGATAACCAGGTTATTTTTGCCGAAAGCCACTTTATAAATTGATCGATCGACATTTTTCTTTTGCACAAGCGCCCAGGTTAGTCCATTATCGGTGGAAGCCAAAATGACACGGCCCCGGCCTACAATTACAAACCGACCTTTGCCATCCGTGGCCACACCAAAAAAGTGGAACCAATCGCCAAGTCCGCTGTCAATGACCTGCCATTTTTTACCGC
>JAUPLE010000135.1 GCA_030837085.1 Acidobacteriota bacterium
AAACTTGATCCGATCAATAATCATATTCACGAAATAGTCCTGGTAAGCCATACCACCGGTAATCAGGATACAATCTACTTTTCCATAATTTACCGTGGCCAGTCCACCCACATCTTTTGCCACCTGGTAAGCCATGGCATTGACGATATCAATGGTTTCCTGGTCGCCCGCTTTATATTTCTCAGTTATCTTCTTGAAATCTTTGGTCCCGAAATAAGAGAAAATTCCGCCATCGCCGAAAACCATCTTTTCAAAGGTTTTAAAATCCAGTTTATTCCCGGTAATATAACGGGCTACCTGCAGAACCGGAAGAGAGCCGGAACGGTCTAAAGAGAACGTGCCCTCTTCAGCAGGGTTTATGGCGTCTACCATGCGGCCATTTTTATGAATGGAAACGGAGATTCCAGTACCCAGGTGAACCACGATCAACGTAATATTATAGTAATCCAGGTTGTTTTCTTTGGAATAGCGTTTAGCCACGGCTTTCATATTTAAGGCATGGGTGAGCATTTCCCGTTTGAACAATTTATGGCCGGTATAGCGGGCAATGGCGTCGAATTCATCAACAGAAACCGGGTCTACCACGAAACAGGTGACCCCGATTGTTTTGGCAATGGACGAGCCGATGAGTGCGGAAAGGTGGGACGCATGGGTGCCCCTTTTAGCTTCGCGCAAATCCTCCAGCATTTTATCCACTGCTTCATAAGTACCGCTTTCCAGCGGTCTCAACAGCCCGCCCCGCGCTGATACCGCATGGAGGTCTTCCAGGTTAACATTTTTTCTTTTTAGAAGGTCATAAACCGCCTGTTCACGGAAATCTTTCTGGGAAATGATATCCTTGAACTGGGCCAGTTCCTCATCCGAATGCTGGATATTTTCTACGAAAATAGGTTCGCAGTCATTAAATAAACCGACTTTTGTCGAAGTTCCGCCCGTATTAATTACTAAAATTAAATGACTCATGCTGCTTGTTTCTCCTATTGATGTTAGATAATTTTCTTTTTGATATAAAAATACTTAGACCATATTTTACCTGAAATATGAGAAATTATCAATACAAATTTTTCCCACCTTTTTACTAATACCTCAAAAAAGCGTGCAAAAAAAACAAGGATTTGAGACGTTGCCCTCAAAGAAGGAAGAACCAGAGCCGTGCAAAGAGGGAGGGGGCGCCGCCCCCTAGTAGCGTTTGTTTATCTCATCCATTATTTTGATGCCTGTTTCCGGGATTTTGGTGCCGGGACCGAAAATGGCTGCCGCGCCCTGCTCGTATAAATACTCGTAATCCTGGGGAGGTATCACACCCCCGCACGTAACGATTATATCCTCGCGGCCTAGCTTTTTCAGCTCCTCGACCAACCTCGGCAGCAGTGTTTTGTGACCCGCGGCCAATGAACTCATACCCACCACGTGTACGTCGTTTTCTACCGCCTGTCGGGCCGTCTCTTCCGGCGTCTGGAACAACGGACCCATATCCACATCAAATCCCATATCCGCATAAGCCGTAGCCACAACTTTGGCGCCGCGATCGTGACCATCCTGGCCCATCTTGGCAATCAATATCCTGGGCCGCCGGCCTTCCCGTTCCGCAAACTCATCCGTCAACCGCCGCACCTTCTCCACCATATCATCTTCACTGCTCTTATATTCCGAACTATAAACACCGGCAATCGTTTTGGTCATAGCCTGGTACCTCCCGCAAACTTTTTCAAGGGCATCGGAAATCTCACCCAACGTAGCCCGCGCTCGCGCCGCCCGGATGGAAAGTTCCAATAAATTCCCCTCCCCTGTCTCCAACGACCGGGTCAAGGCAGCCAACAGGGTTTGCACTTCATTTTCATTGCGCTTCGCTTTAATCTCCTGCAAGCGTTTAACCTGTGACAGTCGCACCGCGGTATTGTCAACTTCCAGGGTTTCGATGGGGGCTTCCTCTTCCAGCCGGTGCTTATTAACGCCGACAATGGTTTCCTGTCCCGAATCGATGCGCGCCTGGCGCCGGGCCGACGCTTCCTCGATACGCATCTTGGGAATCCCCGCCTCGATAGCCCGGGTCATCCCACCATAGGATTCTACTTCCAGGATATGCTCCCAGCCCCTTTTCAACAGGGCATCGGTAAGACTCTCCACGTAATACGAACCCGCCCAGGGGTCGGTTACCTTGGTGATATAAGTTTCATGCTGCAAATACAACTGCGTGTTCCTGGCAATACGGGCCGAGAAATCCGTAGGCAGCGCAATGGCCTCATCCAGCGAATTGGTATGCAGCGATTGTGTATGACCCAACGCGGCAGCCATGGCTTCCATACAGGTCCGCGCCACATTGTTAAAGGGGTCTTGCTCGGTCAAACTCCAACCCGAAGTCTGCGAATGCGTTCTCAGCGCCATGGATTTGGGATTCCTGGGATTGAAACCTTTAATCAGTTTGGCCCAGATCACACGGGCGGCCCGCAGCTTGGCTACTTCCATGAAATAATTCATGCCTTCGCCCCAGAAAAAAGAAAGCCTGGGCGCAAAGTCATCGATATCCAACCCGGCCTTGATGCCGGTGCGCACGTACTCCAGACCGTCCGCCAACGTATACGCCATTTCTAGATCTGCCGTGGCCCCGGCTTCCTGCATGTGATAACCGGAAATACTGATGCTGTTGAATTTAGGCATATTCTGGGAAGCGAACCTGAAAATATCGGCGATGATGCGCATCGATGGTCCCGGTGGGTAAATATATGTATTTCGTACCATATATTCTTTTAAGATATCATTCTGGATTGTACCCGTCAGTTTCTCCCAGGAGACGCCCTGCTCTTCGGCGGCGACGATATAGAATGCCAGCACCGGCAGCACGGCGCCGTTCATGGTCATGGAAACGGACATCTTGTCCAGCGGTATCCCGGAGAAAAGAATTTTCATATCTTCCACCGAATCAATGGCCACGC
>JAUPLE010000136.1 GCA_030837085.1 Acidobacteriota bacterium
AAAAACCATTTTTCTTTTAATGTCAAAGGCGGCCGCTGCGAAACCTGCCGCGGCATGGGCGAAATATATACTTCCATGGATTTCCTGGCCGATGTCCGGACCCCCTGCGAAGAATGCAAAGGCAAACGGTACAATCCGGAAACCCTGGAATGCACGTTTCAAGACAAAAACATCTCCGATGTTCTTAGCATGACCATTAACGAAGCCCTGGATTTCTTCTCCCCATATAAAGATATACACCGTATCCTGGAACAAATGGAAGTCGTGGGGCTCGGTTATTTGCAGTTGGGGCAGCCGGGCAACACCCTTTCCGCCGGCGAGTGCCAGCGCTTAAAATTAGTAACCGAATTAATTAAAGGAAAAAGCAAGAACAATCTTTATTTCTTTGATGAGCCGACCACCGGCCTTCATTTCGAAGATATCAAGAAGTTGTTGGGATTGTTTCACCGCTTGGTGGAAGCCGGGCATACGCTGGTGGTGATTGAGCATCATCCCGATATCATCAAGAACGCCGATTACGTCATCGAATTGGGCCCGGAAGGCGGTAATCTCGGAGGTTATATCGTCAGGACCTTTTTGAAAAAAGCCCTCACGGAGGGCGAGGTCCCGACACCCCCAAAAACTTTTAACTATCAAAAGTTTTAGGAAGTCCAGAAACCCTTTTTCAAAAGGGTTTTTGGTTGCCGAAGGCAATAGTGTGACCGCAGCCTCTTCCATTTTCCTAACATTTCTGGTATAACTACCCCGGAGGTTTACTCATGAAAAAAATAGCTTTCATTTCGGTTTTGATAATATTGCTGTCAATTAACAGCTACCCGGCAGGGAAATGGGAAATCGGGTTCCACTACTCGTCCTGGTCCCTCAATGTGATGAAAAGTGAAATCGAAAAGAATTTTGACCCGGATTTAGAACTCTACGACCCGGCAAAAGGAAAATTCAATTTCGATTCCAATGGCAATAATCTTGGCCTCGATATCCGCTTTTTCCCCGGTGGGAAAAACGGGGCCTTTTCCATCGGCATGTCATACGAACGAAATAACTTTAAAGCCAAAATCAACGGCGCATATACAGATCAGGATAACCTCGGCAACCGCCTGGAAGCCGAAGCCAAAGGAACAATGAACGTATATCCCCACTCCTTTAACCTTAGTTTTCGCTGGGACCTCTGGCCTTCGAGCCGCGTCCATCCCTATATCGGCATCGGTTTCGGGATAGGCGCCCTAAACGGTATATTCAAAGCCGACACCAAAGCCACCCTCTATTACAGCAGCGGCGCAACGCAAACCGAAACCGCTTACGAAGAAAAAACCCTCAGACAGGTACTGGATGAAATGGAAGACGATGGCGATGAATATCCGCTGGGTTTCTTCCCCATCGTCCATGTGCAGTTCGGTTTGCGGGGAGAAATCACTAATAACCTTTACCTCCTGGGTGAAGTCGCCGTTTATGACGGGATTATTTTCAGGGGCGGAGTTGCCTACCGGTTCTAAATTAAGGAGTCACAATGAAAAAACAAATTATAAAATCATCCGGCGCCCTGGTCCTCTTCATGGTCCTGTTACTCCTGCTCCAGGGATATGGTATTCATGCCGCGGACACGTCACGCAATACCAAACCCTTTGCCTTAACCATCGCCCACTTCAACGACTCCCACGCCAACCTCGAACCATCGCCTTTAACTCTGAACATCAATGGAACGAAAACCTATACCACGATTGGAGGTTTCCCTGCCGTGACCGCGAAAGTGCTGCAACTGCGCCAGACAAAGAAAAATTTCCTGTTCCTGCACGCCGGTGATGTCTTTCAAGGCAGTTTGTATTTTACCAAATACCGGGGTATGGCAGACCTGGAGTTCCTCAAACTCATGAAACTGGATGCCATGTGCACCGGCAATCATGAATTCGATAAAGGTCCGGTGGCGCTGGCGATTTTCATTTCCGGCGCACATAAACAGTTTCCAGTACTCGCTGCCAATATCTCAGCGGAAAAAGATCGGTTCCTGGCAGGAAAACTAAAACCTTATGAAATTAAAAAGTTCGGGTCCCGGAAAGTGGGCATTATCGGAATAACCACCACGGAAACGCCGGCGGTCTCAAGCCCGGGACAAAAGTTGGTGTTTAATGACCCTATCCCGGTGGTTAAAACCCTGGTTGCCGAATTAACCCGCAAGGGCGTCGATATCATTATCGTACTCTCCCACGAAGGATTCCAATGCGACATCCAACTGGCCAAAACCGTGGAAGGGGTAGACGTAATCGTAGGCGGTCATACTCATACCTTGTTGGGCCGTTTCGAAACCATCCCGGACCTTTCACCCGAAGCGGAGTACCCTTATGTTGTCAAGAATCCCCAACAAGATAACGTACTAATCGTGCAGGCCTGGGAAAAAGACAAAATCCTGGGGGTCCTGGATGTGGAATTCGACAACACCGGGAAAGTCGTGAACTATTCCGGTCAACCCGTGATTTTAACCGGGAATAAACCCACGGATTTCCTGCAAAAGAATGCCGATGACCAGAAGGAACCGGTAAATGCGGAAACCTTTAAAGCCATTGCCGATTTCATTGAAAAAGACCCGGCGCTTGAGATGAAGACTGAAAATAAACAAGCCGAAGCGCTGCTGGCAAAGTTTTCCGCGCCTATCCGTGAGTTAAAACAGGCCATCATCGGTCACGGGAAAGAGGATTTGTGGAATGTCCGCCAGCCCGGGGATAAGCATGAAACCGCGGGCGTTCTTAAAGACGGCAGCATGATTGCGCCCGTAGTGGCGGATGCGCTGCTGTGGAAAGCGAAATCACTGAAAAATAAAAATACCCAGATCGTGATCCAGAATGCCGGGGGTGTCAGGGGTGATTTACCAGCCGGGGATATTACCATCGGCCAGGTGTACGAGCTGCTTCCTTTCGCAAATACCCTGGTCCTGCTGGACCTGGATGGGGCCAGCTTGAAGCAAGTGTTAAAAGCAACTATTCTAAAATCGGATGGTGCGTTCCCCTACCCGGCCGGCTTGCGTTACGCCGTGGATTTAAATAAAACAGATAACGACTTTTTCCTTACCGTACAGGTAGAAACCAATAATGACTGGGTAGATATCAAAGACGAAGAAATATACCATATTGCCATCAATAGATTTATAGCTTCGGGTAAGGATGGGTATACCGTTATTGGCAATGCGAAAGATAAAGACGACACCGGTTTTGGGGATGCGGAAATTTTCATGGAGTATCTGAAAGAATCAAGAGCGCTGACGGCCCAAAAAAGCAGGGTAAAGGTAATTAGAAATTAAATGCTCTCATTTGATCCAAATGGTGGGCATCGCTGCCGCGGCTGGATTTAAGATTGTATTTCCGGGCCGTTTGCCTCAGAGAGTTAATCATATCCGTTTCGATTTGTCGGGTTTGGAATTTCGGGCTGGTTTGAAAATAAGGGTATTCCACTTCCAGGCCGTCCAGGCCCAGGGGTTGTAATTCCACGATCATTTTATCCAGGTCCAGGCCGTGTTCCAGGATAAAATAGCCCGGGTGGGCCAGGAACGCTTGCCCTCCCGCCCTTTTTACCAACTTGATCATCTCAGCCGTAGACGGTTTCGGTACAACGACCGACGATTTAGCGTTTTCAGACACCCAGCGGCCGGCTTCCCTGTATTCGGAAAATAGACCTCTTTCCAATAACGCATGAACCAGGTGGGGTTTCATTAGCGTGTCCCGGTGGGGGATGAAGATTTCGTCCTTTTTGATGACCTCTTTTTTATAGA
>JAUPLE010000137.1 GCA_030837085.1 Acidobacteriota bacterium
ACATCTCCGTCAACATCCCCAGGGGCAAAATAACCGCCATCGTGGGCGTCAGCGGCGCCGGCAAAACCTCCCTGGCTTTCCATACCATCTACGCCGAAGGATATCTCCGCTACATCGAATCCATCTCCCCCTACATCCGCCAATTCCTGGATAAAATCGAAAAACCCGCCGTGGAAAACATCGACGGTTTACCTCCCGCTATCGCTTTCCGACACAAAAAACCCGCCAAAAACCCACGCTCCATCGTGGCCACCTCCCTGGATATCTACGATTACCTGAGAATCCTCTACGCCAAAATCAGTGATTTCTACTGCCCCGGCTGCGGGCAAAAAATCAAAAACTACACCATCGACGAAATCGTCGCCGAACTCCTGGCAAATTACCCCGGGAAAATCCAGGTCTGCTTCCGATATTGCGGCGATGTCAGCTTCCTCATCAACCGCGGCTATTACTTCCATATCCGGGGGGGCGAAAAAATAAAAATCGACCATGCCGTCAAAGACAAACCCATCGACGTACTCATCGATACCATCGACATAAAAGAAGAAAACAAAAGCCGCTTGTTCGAAGCCCTGGATAAATCCATTGCCTTTGGCAACGGTACAGCCGCTGTTTTTTATGAGAACAAGAAAAAAATATTCCCTTTTGACCTGTACTGCCCGCGCTGCGATGCCCATTACCCCCCGCCGGACGAGCACCTCTTTTCCTTTAACAGCCCCAAAGGCGCTTGCCCCGAATGCAAAGGATTCGGCGACCTCCAGGTGTTGGACCGCGACGCCGTCTTCAATCCTTCCCTATCCCTGTCCCAGGGCGCGCTGCGGCCCTTTAACTCCCCGGCCACCCGCGGCTACGGCCAAACAATCCTGCGCAAAGCCCGGGAAAAAGGCATCGATCTCCAAAAACCATTAAAACTCTTAAGCGAAGAGGAAATCACCTTCCTGCTGGAAGGTGACGGCGACGACAGCTTCGTCAGCGTCAAAGGTTTTTTCGACTGGTTGAAAACCAAAACCTACAAAGTCCAGGCGCGGGTTTTTATCAGCCGCTATACCACCTATCAACCGTGCCCCCAATGCCGCGGCAGCCGCTTGAACGATTTTGCCCGTTCCTTTAAAATACAGGACAAAAGCATCGCCGATTTCCTCTCCTTTACCATTGCCCAGGCCGCCGATTTCATGGCCCGCCTCGATTCCAGCCAATATACACATAAAATATCCCCGGATGTCTTCCAGGACGTCCAAGCCCGCTTAAATTACCTCGTCGAAAGCGGCCTATCTTACATCGGCCTCGATCGTCCCACTTTCACCCTGTCCCGCGGCGAATACCAGCGCATCAATCTCGCCTTTATCCTCGGCTCTACCCTTTCCGATTCCCTGCTCATCATTGATCAGCCCTCCTCCGATCTTCACCCCCATGACTATGAAAAACTCAAAAAGTTCTTATTTCACCTCAAAAACAACGGCAATACCGTCCTGCTGGTGGAACATAACCGGGATATCATCGAACAGGCCGATCATATCATCGAAATGGGTCCCCTGTCCGGGGAGACAGGCGGGCAAGTTGTGTTCAACGGCAGTAAAAGAGATTTTTTCACCGGCAAAAAAGAAAATCAAACCCTAACCCTAACGCAAACATATTTCCGTTCCCCGGTCCATGAGGGGCGGGAGACCAAAGAGGAAAAGACCTTTAAAAAATGGTACTCATTTAAAGATGCCGATACCCATAACCTGAAACATTTCGATTTCAAAATCCCGGTCAATGCCTTTACCGTGATAGCCGGGGTCAGTGGCGCAGGGAAGACCACGCTGCTGTACGATGAAATCTATCGGAAAAACAACGCCGGCGTCAAAGACATCGTGTATATCGACCCTGGTATCGGCAGCCTGCGAGCCAATACAATCACGGCCGGTTTTTTCGAAATTTACCCCACCCTGCGGGAAATATTCGCACAATTAAAAGAGAGCCGGGTCAATCATTATACGGCCGGGCATTTTTCCTTTAACTCCCCCCTGGGCCGCTGCGAAGAGTGCAAAGGAAAAGGATA
The DNA here is from genome assembly GCA_030837085.1 of Acidobacteriota bacterium. Classification (GTDB taxonomy): domain Bacteria; phylum Acidobacteriota; class Aminicenantia; order UBA2199; family UBA2199; genus JAKAGC01. The sequence continues at coordinate 2,042 of JAUPLE010000137.1, forward strand.
CGTGGAAATCGAGATGCAGTTTTTACCGTCCGTCCAGGTCGTATGCGACACCTGTTCCGGCAAGGGATTCAAACCCGAAGTTTTGAAAATCCGGTACAAAGACAGGAATATACGTGAAATGCTTGATTTAAGCGTCGCCGAGTTTAGCGAAGCATTGGCCGGGGACCTCCCGGTCAAGGAACAAGAAGTACTTGCCAATATAAACGAAAGCGGCCTGGGTTATATCAAACTGGGGCAACCGCTAAAGACACTGTCCGTGGGTGAATTACAGCGAATTAAACTCATTAAGCACCTGAACTTAAAGAAGACCGGAACGCTCTTCCTGGTGGATGAACCCTCCTTTGGACTGCACGATTACGACATCGAGGCGGTAAAAGAATTGATCCGCGGGATCATAAGCGCCAAAAATACCGTGGTGGCCGCGGAACATAACCTGGGCTTAATAACCAATGCCGATTACATCATCGAACTGGGACCCGGGGGCGGGGAACAAGGAGGGGAATTGATTTTCCAGGGCAGTACTATCGCTATTGAAGAGGCTGCCGGAAGTCTTACCGGGATTTATTTGAAAAAAAATAAAAAAAGGGCTTGACAAATACGATAAATGTCTTATAAATATTACATTATGAATTCTGAATTTTTTTGTGAACATAAAGTAAGTGGTAAAAAGAAATGCTAAGTTTAAAGTAAGGAGTATACGAATGGAACAAATGGAAGTTATCTCATGGAAAGCGCTGGATGCGTTAAGGCATGCGGCGACCCATATCGAAGAAGTATTTGGTGACCTGGATACCAACGAGCAGATGGCAGTGTTTTGTTCTATCGAGGAAGACTTTATAGAACTGTATTACAGCGAGTTGGAGGGTAATTATATCAGGCGCTTTGAAGATGAAGACGAGATGCGTAAATATATTACCCAGCGTAGAACCGAATTCGGCGACGAATACGATTCCGATGACTATTACAGCGACGAATCCAACTTCGCTGAAGAGGACGATGACTATTCCGGCTATAAAATCAAAGATTAAGATGATGACGATGATTTTTAAACCATCGTCAGTCGCCAAATCGTCATCTGTCCGATGACAAATGACGTATGACGTATGATGTATGACGCACGGTAATGAATGACAACCCCGCGGAGCAAAAAAGGAAACTAGCAGCCTACTCGACTGTAGGGCTTATGTTTCCTGTTTCCATCGCCGTGGGGTTGGCCATCGGCTACTACCTCGATCGCTGGCTTCATACCTCACCTTATCTTTTAATCATTTTTACACTGTACGGCATAGTCGGGGGATTTGTAAACCTGATCAGGGTGACCCGGACAAAAAAAAATCACAATGATGAACGATGAACGATGAATGATGAATGATGAATGATGAATGCGGAATGCTGAATGCTGAATGAAAAACGTCTCATTAAAATTTCGCTGCTCTACCTGGCCGCCGCGGAAATTTTAATATACATCTTTTCAAAAAGCCTCAATTATAGTATAATCTTTTTCCTGGGATTCGTTATCAGTGCGGCAGGATATATTGTACTGATCCGGACGGTCGATAGGTGCTTGAAAAAAGGAAAAGGTCAGTTTTTGTTTTTTATGGCCGCTTTTCTCAAGATGGCAGCAATCACCGGGGGTTTTTTCCTGGCGGCGCAAATATCGAAAACCGCTGTAGTGTTGTATATAGTAGGACTTGTATCCATGATTGCCGCCATTATGGCGCGCGCACTATTCCTGGTTTGCAGGAGCATCTTTAAATGGAAGAACACAAATTAATTATTGTTAGCCTTGTAAATAAATTGCTGATGTGGCTGTTCTCGCTGGTGGGAATCGGTTTCGACCCGCACAAGGAAATCTTCCCGACCCATATCGTGATGGCCCTTCTGGTAACAGCAATTATCATCACTTTTTTCAAACTCGCCGTCAAAAATCTCGACCTGTTCCCCGGGAAAATGCAAAACGCCCTGGAGATGTTTTACAAATTTTTTCAGGGCCTGGTAGATGATATGATCGGACATGAGGGCCGAAAATTCATCCCTGCCCTGGGCACCCTGGGAACATTCATTGCCGTTTCCAATTTGATCGGTTTGCTGCCGGAGATGTCATCGCCCACGGCCAACCTCAATGTCACCGCGGGCTGCGCAGTATTTATCTTTATTTACTACCATTACCAGGGAGTAAAAAGACACGGCGCCTGGGGATATTTCAAAACCTTTACAGGACCGAACTGGGGGTTATCGTGGCTCTTTTTGCCCATCGAGATCGTTTCCCATGTGTCGCGTCTCTTATCGCTCTCCATGAGGCTTTTTGGAAATATTTTCGGCGAAGACATGGTGATTGTCATTATATCCACCTACCTATTGTCCTTTATCGTCCCCCTCCCGGTAATGGCGCTGGCGATTTTCACCTCTTTACTGCAGGCCTTTATTTTCGTCATGCTGTCAACCATATACCTGTCCGGCGCCGTAGCTGAGGAGCACTAATAAATTTGAAAATTAAAGTATAGGAGAAAAAATAGAATGAAAAAAATTATGCTAATCATACTCGTGATGATGGTTATACCCTTGATATCGACCACCCTTACAGCGCAAGAGACCCAGACCCCAGCCAGTGCAAATACGCAGGCGAAAGGGAGTGAAACCCCGGCCGGTCCAACCAGTACGAGTACGTTATTTATCTATGCCATCTATCTCGGCATCGTCGGTTTGACAGCGGCCGCCATCAGCGGCGCTTTTGCCCAATCCAAAGCCTTAAGGACCGCTGTAGAGAACATCGGGAGGAACCCGTCAGCCGCCGATTCCATCAGGGGCGTCGTTATCATCGGTCTGGCCCTGATCGAATCCCTGGTCATCTATGTGCTGCTGGTTAATTTGATCCTGTTCTTCGTTAAGTGGACTAATTTTAAATTCTAACCACACAAAAACGACAATAAAAGAGGAGAACAGGCGCAGGCGCGCAGTAACTGCGAAAAAGATTGCCCGCAGGTTCTCCGCTTTGTTGTTGCGGTACACAATACGACATGAGCTTAAGGGAACTTAAGGTATTTAAAAACCTATGGACAGCCCTAAAGCAGTTTTTCAAAGAAGACGGCCTGGATAAATCCAGTATCCTGGCTTATTACTCCATCTTCTCATCCCTCTTCTTATTAACATTTTTTACCTACCTGTTTACCAAATTCCTGGACGACCCGGAGATCACATATAAAGGTATCTATCCCTTTTCCCACGATTTTTTCGCCGCCATCGCGCCGGACATTATCAAAAGAGCCAATGAAATATCCTACCGGTTAAAAGAAGTCGGATTGCTGGGCATTCTCTTTTCCTTTATGCTGGGCTTCCTGATGATTGTGAAAATTGTCCAATTCGTAAACAGCATGTTCCATGTCGATCTGAGAACCAGGCGCTGGGAAAAACATTTCCTGGCTAAACGGCTGCGTGAGTTCAGTTTACTCTTCATTATCGGCGTGCTGTTGGTAGCGACCTTCCTGGCCACGGGGTTTATTTCCATCACCAGCACACTTTTCTACCAGAACCAGTTTGTGGCGGAACATATTAGCCGGGAATTTATCGAATTCGTGGATCATTTTTTAATCCTGTATGTCGTCCCTTTCCTGGTGACATTCCTGTTTTTCTTTGTGCTGTACAAATGGATACCGGAGAAAATCGTATATATCAAAGGCGCTTTTATCGCGGCGGTTATCTGTACGATTTTGTGGGAACTGGCCAAAAGGGGCTATACTCATTACTTGTTAAAAGTATCCATATTGGGGAAAATAAAGAGCCCCATCATCGGCATTATCATCTTCGGTTTCTGGATGGAATTGTCCATGGGAATTATGCTCTATGGGGCCAAATTGACAGCCCTGTTAGATAAGGAAAAGGAGGCGCAAGATGAACTTAAAAGACATAAGCCGACTAATTGAGGGTGAATTGAAAGGCGATCCCGGCTTTGAGGTTGCCTCGGTTAATTCGCTCTACAAAGCCGGCGCAAAAGAGATCACCTTTTCCGTCAAAGACGATATCAAAATCGAAACCCTTAAAGCCGGCGTGCTGGTGGTGAACAAAAAAAGTCGTATCGTTTATCCCAATTTGATTTACGTCCGGGAACCTTACCTGGCTTTTTCCCGGTTATTGGAATACTTTTTTCCACACCAACGGTTCAATGACGGTATCGTTGAATCCGCCCATGTGGCCCCCGGCGCTGTGATCGGCAAAGATGTCAGCCTGGGCGCTTTCACTTACGTAGGGGAAAACACCGAAATCGGCGACAATACCGAAATCCATACCGGGGTGAAGATTTATCGAAACGTGAAGATCGGGAAAAATTGTCTCATCTATGCCAATGTGGTCATCCGGGAAGATGTGGAAATCGGAGATCATGTCATCATCCAACCCGGGGCCGTGATCGGCGCCGACGGGTTCGGTTTCACCCGCCTGCAAGACAACGACGGCACGCCCGTAAAAGTCCCCCAAAAGGGCAAAGTTATTATCGGCAATCACTGCGAAATCGGGGCCAATACCTGCATCGACCGTTCCACCATCGAAGAAACCGTGCTGAAAGACTATGTGAAAACAGACAACCTGGTGCAGGTGGGTCATAATGTAAAAATAGGAAAAGGTACTGCTATTTCGGCCCTCAGTGGGGTTTCCGGTTCGGCGGAAATCGGGGAAAATGTCATCATGGGCGGCCAGGTGGGCATTGCCGACCATGTCAGGATACCTGACGGCGTCATGATCGCTGCCAAAACCGGGGTCAGCGGAAGCATCAAAGAAAAATGCACCGTGGCCGGTTACCCCCACATGGATATCCGCCAGTGGCGGAGAAGCATTGCGGTTTTCAGGAATCTTGAAAGCTATGCGGACCGTATCAAATATCTCGAAACAAAAATTAAAGAAATAGAAAAACAAAAAGAAACGGAGGAAAAATGAAAAAATTATTGGTAATCATGCTTTTCGTATCTCTTTTAGCCACCTTTTTGCCAGCCAACTCTCAAATCAAATTCAAAGAGACCACCATCAATTTTGGAGAAATCGACAGCGGCGCCGAGGTCAATGTGAAATTTGAATTTGAGAACGCCGGCGACAGCATATTGGTCATCAAGAATATCAGCACAACCTGCGGCTGTACCACGACGCAGCTTGAAAAGCTCGAATATCAACCCGGCGAAAAAGGCGCCATCCCGGTTAAATTCAATTCCAAAGGCTATTCCGGCAAAACCGCCAAAACCATCACAGTGTCCAGCAATGATGAAGCCAATCCCTATTCACGGCTGGAAATCGCCGGGAATGTGAACTTAAAGGATTTCTCGGAAATGGAGATAACCCCGGATACACTGGATTTCGGCAAGGTGACCATGGGTAAAACGTATTCGAAAAAAGTAACCATCACGAATCCGGGAACGCTTGACCTGGAGGTCATTGAAATAACTCATAGTACGGATGTCGACCTGGGATTCCTTGATAAAAAAATCAGACCCCATGGGGAAGTGTCCCTGGAAATCGCTATTAAACCCATGGATGTGGGGACATTCACAAGCTTTTTGAAATTCAGGACCAATGCTTACAAACAGCGGTTAATGATTGTTAGAATCTCCGCTGAAGTTACACAATAATCGTTAACTCAAAAACAGATTGTTTTCACCAATTACGGGGCACTATTCAGTGCCCCTATGGTACACTGTAACGGTGTTCGTTGGTACGAGCATGGAGCATGGATAGGTGCTCTTCTCATTTTTTTAAAATTATCCTGGTTTGAATTCCAGAAAATGAGAGGCAATACTTCAATTGATGCAAGGAGAAAAAAAATCGCTTACATGAACGAGGAATTTGGATTCCGATTATCTTGGATATTCTCCTTTTTCATCGCATTTCGGAGTATGCTTTTTGGTCCATTCATCCGCGGCTTTTTTACGGTCTTCCTCAGAAGAACCCGGCATTAATTCATATACCAGCATCTGGATCCATGGTCCCTGCATAAATTTGGCAAACCCTTCATCCCCGGGGTGCTCAAAAAGATCGCGGATGGTTTTCCGGAGAGTGGCAGTTTGACCGATGTACCTACAATGAACCGGCTTCTCGTGGATAATGGCAAAAATTCCAAAAACTGCTTCCCCTTCAGGAAGCGTATCCAGGTTATCTTTTTTGTCAAGGTTGTAATCCTTGTGGAAAACTTCCAATTGAACAATCTTATCGTCCATTTTTTATCTCCATTATATATTCTTTTTTTTTTCTGTGCTAACCATTGAAACTTCACAGGAAGAACGTTGTTGAAAATATATTATAAACGAAAAACTTTTTTATTTCAATAGGCCCGGCCATTTTTTTGAATTTTTAACGCCAATCGTTCTATATCCGTACAATCCGTATATTGAAAGTTATCCGTTTTTATTATTCAGCCTTCTTACTGAAAAGACCACCAGGACAGCGCCTAGAATAATCATTCCAGCCAGGCTCGGCAGGTAGGATGGAGCGCTGAATATCTTCGGGATGGGTATTTCGGTGAAGTTGAAAACGGCAAAAAGAATCCCGGTAAGCGCTTCACCAGCAATCAAACCCGAAGCCAGCAGCGTGCCGGTATTGTTTACCCTGTCTTTGTCTTCATCCGCCAGTTTCCGCTTTTCAGAGATATGATCGAGCATCCCTTTGAAAACACCGCCCACGAATATGGCAAAGGATGTTTCAATGGGTAAGTACATTCCGACGCTCACCAGCATGGGACTTTTTATTTGCATCAGGATAAAGGCAAGGCCCATGAAGATACCGATTAAAATGAGAATCCATTCGGTTTTCCTCTGGATGATGCTCCTGGCCACAACGGCCATGAGGCTGGCCTGGGGCGCGGATATTTTTTCACCGCCTAACCCGGCATTGGTCCCCAGGATTTCATTTTGTTGTTCCGGGGGCAATTTTTTTAGTTCATCGATGGCGTACGTCCTTTGAGCGACGTTGGGATTGCTGCCTTTGTAGACGACTTCCGTAATGTTTTCTTTTTCCAGGGTGGAGAATTTTTCCGACACAGCCTGCTTGATATCGCCGATGTGAAGAATGGAAAGGACAAAGAACATGATCACGGCGGCTGCTGTTACGCCGAAAATATCGCCCAACTGCATACGCCACGGTGTGCAGCCCAGTATATGCCCTGCTTTGAGGTCTTGCATCATTTCCCCGGCCACGGAAACTGAGACGCAGGTGAAGGCAGCCACGGCGATAACAGCGGCGATCCCGGTATTGCCCTGCAAGCCCATGATGACCATTAAAAACGCCACGGCAATTAAAACAGCAACGGTCAAACCGCTGGTGGGGTTACTGCTGACGCCGATTATCCCTACGAGGTACCCGGAAACAGCCGCAAAGACAAAGCCCAATATCACCATGACCACGGCAGCCACAATGGCGGAAGGGATATCTTTGGAAAACCAATTAAAGACAAAAAAGATGAGGAATACAATTGCAATGATTACGGGAAGGGCCCACCTGATATGGATATCTTTGTCGGTCCTGATTAAGGTGGCTTCCCCGGCCCCTTTGCTTTTGGTGAGGGTTGAGATGGAGCGGCAAATTCCTTCGATAAGGTTTTTGCGCATTTTGTATAAAGTATAAAAGGCGCCCACCAGCATGCCGCCGATGGCGATATAGCGCACATAATTCTTCCATACCAGGATGATTTCATCGGCCCAATTGGCCACCGGGGCAGGATCGTTTAAATGTAAAAAGAAGGCAATGGCCGGCGCCAGGAGACCCCAGGCCAGTACGCCGCCGCTGAAGTTGATTCCGGCGAGTTTTGGGCCGATAATATAGCCCACGCCGAGAAATGCGGCGCTCATCTGGGGACCGCGGAACAATACGGCGCCTTTACCGATGGAAAAAACACTTTGCCATTTGGCGGCGATGATCTTGAATTCGGTCAGTAAAGTGGCAAAGATGCCCAGGCCCATTCCCGAAAGCAGGTACGCGGTTCCGCCGGACCCTTTTTGCCCGGCTTTATGTATTTCCGCGGCGGCAATGGATTCGGGGAAAGGAAGTTCGGCGTTATCTACCAGGATGCGCCGGGTAATGGTTACAAACATGATGCCGAGAATGCCCCCCGCCACCAACATAATGGTGGACACGATATAATGACTGGTGGTATAAAACGGCTGCCAGATGCCGGAGATAAAAAAGGCCGGCAGGGTAAAGACAGCGCCGGCGGCAATATTGCCCCCGATGGAGCCTACGGTCCTGGCGCAATTCTCTTCCAGTATGGTGCCTTTTAAAGCTTTAATAACAGCCATGCCGATAACGGCGGTAGTATAGGTCGCGGCAATGGTCATCCCAGCCTTAAGGCCCAGGTATGCGTTGGCGGCGCCCATAAACATGGCCATGACAACGCCCAGGAGTACTGCCCGGGGCGTTAATTCCTTGATATTGCTGTCCGAACTTACGAAAGGATTAAATTTCTTTTCTTCCATGGCGATTCTTCCTTTTTAATAAGATTTATTTGAAAAGAAATACTATCATTTGGCAAAAAGAAAGTCAACCCCCCGCGGTGCGGGGTTCCATCTTGTAGAACAGGACCGGCAGATTTAACTCCCTGGACATCATCAGGCTCGGCCCATGTTGGGACATGCAACCGTTGAGTTCGCACGTGTAAGGGTCGAGATCGCACGCGCAAATGGTGTGCCGTAAGTTACAATTACTGTAAATATCGATGCAATGGTTGAGATTGCGCCGGCAAGCCCTGGGGATAATGTCGCCGGTCCTTTATTTTATCGCTCCTGAGGCGGAAAAGAATGGGCGGCCCCCGCATTTCCCCGCGCACGGAACGTATAATCAAATCTGGAAGGCGAGTGCAGATAAGACATCTTTATTTAGTGAACAGTTACTGCCAACTTCTCAAGTTCCTTTTTAGCGAGCCCGGTTGCCGCCGCGATGATATCCATATCAATCCCTCTTTTCAGCAACTCCCAGGCTGTATTCCTTTTTCCTTCTTTCATTCCCTCTTTCATTCCTTCTTCGATGCCAATTCGCCGCCCTTCATCTCTTAATTGTTGAGCTAATGTTTCCATGATATTACCTCCATCTATCTTAGTTTTTTCCAGCATTTTCTTTAATTGATCCGGTTTTATGTTCTTGGTCTCGGAAATATAGATGAGAAAGAATACGATATCTTCAATATTTTTTGTAAATCCTTTCTCATGCCAGAATCTAAATATTTCCTCGATGCCTTCCATTTCATCGGTATAAGCGTATTTCATCAGCGCCAATGCCGTCAGCAAAAAAACATCTTCATTTAACTCTTTATTGGTTTCGCTGCGAAAATCCCATAAACCGGTATCGAATAGGAAATATCTGTAATTCAACAAAAATTCCTTTATCTCATCATCGACGTCAAATTGCTCCACAAAGGCTTGCGGTATTTTCCATTCTTTTTTCCCATGGTAAAACAAGATAGGAATAATGATGCGCAGGGGTTCTTGTTCAATGATGTCTTTTTGCCATTCTTCAACCATGTATTTCAGGAATTGAATGAAAATTTTTAGTTTGGCTTCGGTTTTGTGCTCCAGTATGAAACATATATCCATGGGGATTTGCCCACCGTTTTTTGCGCTTATTTGTGTTTTGATGATAACGTCTGAGAAGTACTCTTTGAATTCCAGGGATACATAATCGGTGGGGCCAACTTCAATGGTTGAGAAATCGATTCTTTTCTTAATCTCTTCAGGTAGGACTTTTCGTAGGAACTTTATTGCGCTTTGCGGTGCGCCGAGGGCTTTTTTGAATATCTTATCGTTAATTTTGTCAATTTCATTCATGGTCTTATTATATTCCAGGTATCAAAATTTTTCAACATTCATCATTCTATATTCTTTGATCCACTGCTGAATAATGCGCCGCTGACGCGGTAGTTGGTATTAATTTTTTCCAGGATGCCCACGGCCAACATGTCCCGCCTGGCCTCTATTATTCTCTCACGTTGCTGGGGGACGGCGGCGGAAGCCAGTTGCCTGGCCAGGGCCGGGAACCCACCGGAATCGCTGTATATGGCACTTAATACGTCCTCTTCCACTTCCAGGCCCATGGCGTGGCCGATTTCGCTGATCATTTCGCGGCATTTGGGTGGTTCCAGGGGTTTGAGGTAGAATTCCTGGAAGAACCGGTAAAAGGGGTTGGTGTCGATACCGGGAATTTTGAAGCTGTTGATGCGATTGAAAAGCAGTTGGCGGTCGGCGATAACCGGTGAAATGAGGCGGTCTCCGCCTTCCTGGCCCAAGGCCCGCAGGATACCGGCGAAAAGGTTAAACCGCTGGACCTGTTGTTGTAATTGGACGGGGTCGCCGTGCGCCGCTTCGGTTTGGGGAAAGAGTCGTTCGATTTCGTCCAGCATGATGACCAGGGGTTGATCGATTTTTAGGGGCTTTTTGGGCTGTCCCTTTATTTCTTTATTTCCCTCGTTGGGGAAAAAATATATATGGATTCTAAGACGCGACTGAAATCACTCAGCCAAAAAAAGTAAACCATCGTGCTTGATTTGCATTTGCTTTTTTTAGGGAAATATGCTATTTGAAACTCATGAAAACTGAAAAAAAAAAGGTTCTTTAAAATAATCTGTGGGTGAAATTGAGAATAGCCAGAGGACAAAAAAATGGCATCCCTTCGAGAGGGAATGTTTGGGTGGGGGGGAATTAGGCAACCTCCTTATCCCCCCACACCCCCCAACCACCACCTTTCCATCTGCAAGCCCTTCAGGATTAAATTCAGACCCCAGAAAAAATATCAGATCTGGAGGCGAAAATCTTGGATAAACAGTGCTTTTCGTTTCTTTTACCTCTATGGTTACCCACAGATTCTATTGGGGAGGCAAAAATTTGCTCGGTACCTGGAAATGGGTTGTCCTGATATAATCATAATAATTAACTGCAAACCCTCCCACTAAAACATATTCAACTTTATACTTTTGGTTCTTTCTCAATTGTTAATTGGTTTATGAGGTAAAAGGCATCCCATGCGGCCAGTCTGACCCAGGGGCGGGGTTTCCACTTTTGGGCCGCCAGGAGGAAAAAAAGAAGAAAGGTGAGAAGAAACGAAAAAAGCAGTGGGGCCAAAGGCCCCGGCCTATAAAGGGGCGAACACGGAAACAACGGGGTTCACCCTTACTTCGTGGGCCTTCACCCTTGAAGGGTGTCCCCCCGGGACCCTGGCGGTTATCTTCATGGCAGCGCTTCGGATTTTTCCAGACTTACGCGTAATCTTTTTCCCATTGGCGGACGACTGCGATGATCTCTTCAACGGTTTGTTTCAATTCGTCGCCCATTTTGATGTACTCGTTGGGATAGTCGTCTTTTAAGAAATACATCAGGTCATAATAGACGGGTTTGAGCTTTTCTTTTAACTCAAAGGGGCTTTCCTCGAACAATTTCAAGGCGGCATAATATTGCTTTTTGGCCATTAACATCAGAAGGTAATCCTTGCATTTCAATGGATATTTATCGAAAAGTTCTTCATTGTCAAATAGGTTTTTGCCTATTTTTAATGCCTCCTCGATTTGGTTGTTCCACAAAAGGATAAGGCCCAAAAGCGTTTGGCTTGGGACAAAATGTTTTTCACTTTTTGCCGATTCCTTAATTAACGCCAATGCTTTTGCTTTATTTTTCTTTTGGCGGAAATAAAGGTATGCCAGGTTATTCATTGCGTTGATGTCACCTTTTTCCACCGCCATTAAATAATACTCTTCCGCTTTCTTAATATCTTTAAGGTCCTCATATAGCAACGCAAGGTTATACATTGCATCTGTATCACCTTTCGCCACTACCATCAGTAAATACTCTTCCGCTTTCTTATAATCGTTGTATTCGATCTGATACAGTAGCGCAAGATTATGCATTGCGAATGTATGATCTTTTCCCACCGCTATCCGGTAATACTCTTCCGCTTTCTTAAAATCGTTATATTCGTTTTGATAAAGCATCGCAAGGTTGTATATTGCGTTTGTGTTTCCTTTCTCCATAGCCATTCTGTAATACTTTTCCGCTTTTTTATAATTTTGATATTCGTCCTTATACAGCAACGCAAGGTTATTCATTGCTTCTGTTAGACCTTTCTCCACAGCCATAAGATAATATTTTTCCGCTTTCTGGTAATTTTTATATTCATCCTGATACAGAATAGCAAGGTTATATATTGCGTTTGTATGACCTTTCTCCACCGCTCTTCGGTAATACTCTTCCGCTTTTTTATAATCTTTAATTTCGTTATGAAATAATAGTGCCATATTAAAAAGCACCGTACTTGTTTTATTTTGAATATCCTCCAATTTCCGGAGCGCTTTTACAAATTCGCCACTTTGATAGAACGTATCTGCCTCTTTAAAAAGTTCGATATCTGATTTCGATAATTCCTTGAGCAATGCTTTATCTGTTTTTCCCAGGAATTCGCGGGCCCGGGTAATCACTTCATGCTGCAATTCATCC
>JAUPLE010000138.1 GCA_030837085.1 Acidobacteriota bacterium
AGGTTTTCAGCAATATCAGCCGGTCCACCGGCGGCGCTGTGATTAAGGGCAATATGCCTGACCAATCCCTGACCCAGGCCGTGGAAAAAGAAGATATCTATTACCGGCTTACCTATGAACCATCAAAAGGCGGCGCGCGGACCAGGTCCATCGAGATCAAAACGTCGCTAAAGCGCATTAGCCTGGAATATAACAAGCAGGTTATTTTAAAAGAGCCCGCCAACATAACCATTGATAATTGTGTCTTTACACCGGCTAACGCCGCCCTGGAATTTACTCTAAAAAACTACCGGCAGTTATACGACGGTTACCAGATGTACGGGAACATACGGGTCAAACTATCGGCCGTGGACGAACAGGGCGAAATAATATCTTTCGAACGGGTTTTTGAACCCGAGGACGCGACCATTGTCCCTTCCCTGAAATTGAATTTCCCCCACGCGGGTAAATATACTTTAATCGTGGAGGCCCTGGATCGGCAAACCGGGAAATCCACGGTTTTTAGCCAGAAAATAGAGACCCTGCCAGCCAAACCCGGGGGATCGGTTTTAATTATCCCGGTCTATGAAAAAACCAGGAACATCGATAAAAACAATCACCTGGACGCCCTACTGGGAAAAACCGCCGGTTACTGCGAAAAATTAAAGCAAGTAACCTTTTATTTTACCTGCCGGGAAGAAATTTCCGATATCTATTTCATTAAAGGAAAAGAGATTAAGAACGATTTCTACCGGCATGAGTACCAGATTATCATGGATGAAAAAGGAAGGATGTCCGAAGAGCGCAAACAAATCATCGAAGACGGGGCCCCAGGCGCCGGGAAGAAAGAAAAAAAGAAAACCGATGAGTCCCGGGACGATGTGTTGGTATTGACTAATTTCTTCTCCAATTATCCATTCCTGATGCCGGGGACTTTGCTGGACCATGAGAATCAAAAAAAATACCTTTACCAACTATTGGCTAAAGAGAAGATAGGTGAAGTAGAGACATTTAAGATAAGTGTAGAACCCAGAGACCCGGCGCGGGGAATGATCAACCACGGCGTGGTGTGGGTGGATGAAAAAGACGGTTCGGTTGTGAAAATCGAATTAAACCCGCGGTCGCTGAGGGGGATCGATGTGCTGCAAGAGTCGGCCCGGAGACAGGGGATCGAGCTCAAGGTCACTGATATTCACTGGTACGAGGTAAGGAACAATAATATCCGTTTTCCCAGCAGGACAGAGATCAGTGAGATTAATCAAGCCGGCCAGGAAGAACTGGAAAACTCCAGGACTATTTTTACCTATAAAGATTACCGCTTTTTCAAAGTAAATGTGAATGTAATTGATAGTGGGAATGAATAACCTTAATTCACCGCCTAATACTTTCCGGCTGTAGACGTAATCCCTGTGATTTCGAAATTTGGCGGTGAATTTAGGAAAAAAGGGAATCAGGGGAAATCAACGGCTGCCCCCGCCTTTTTTATGAAAGCAAGGAGCAGCCGCCGTTGTGCTTAATTAGCTATTATTGTTGGTAATTTTTCGGATTAATGTTAATGGTAATATTCTTTTTAGTCAATGTACCATCAGGGTTTTTCATGATGAATACCATGTTGAATTCACCCAGGAAAGCCGGACCCGGTTGCCAGCAGAACTTACCTTTCTCAGTATCAAGGGTAGAGCCTACCGGCAGTGGTTTATACTTTCCACCCACCGACAGGAAGCCGGCAATGGCGTTCGGCACCTGCAATTCCACTCGTTCCAGTTCCTGGATATCGATCGTGGGGGCGCCTTCCGAGGTTACAGGGGCATCCTGGCCCGGTAAATCATTGCGGTATCCTTTTTTGAACATGATCGGGGTCCTGGTAGTAGGAATAGAATTGATCAGGCTGGGGTTGGGTTGGAAAGGTTGCTGTGTGGCCACTTTGTATTCCAGTCCGGCGCTGTTGGCCAGTGTATTTGAAATATTGAAGTACCGGCTGCCGATCCCATCGGCATTGCCGGCATTATCCGTGGCGATCCAGAAAATCGAATGTAAACCGTTCGAGTATGGGGAGGTGTTGAGTTTGAAAGAGGCCGCGGCGCCGTTGCTGTTGGCATAACCTGGGAAAAAGCCGGCGATATCAGAGCGATAAATATTGTAAGTGGCATTACCCTTTTTCACGCCGTCAACATATACGCCAATGGTGGAGCCGTTGGTGGGGATCATATTGGGCATTGGGGTCAACGCCCAGCCAACGTTACTATATTTGGTGCCGGAAGCAGTGCCGCCCGCCGAGGGAGTATCGATGGCGCCAAAGGGTTTGACCGCATGGGCATTATCACAGTAGATGATGGAGGATCCCAGGTCCGTGGCCTTCCCATAACCGTCCGAAGCAATGGCATGAAGGATATAAGTACCGTTGCCGCCGCCGGGTAAGAAATTGGTCAACAGCATATAACCCCAGCCGGCCCTGGTATTCAGGGGGTAATACGGATATGCCGCGGCAATATCCGGGCGGGCGCCGTCTACAAAAATGGCGTCGCCGATGTAAGCCAGGGAACCACCGTTCTCAAGGTATATTTTTACGTTTGACACGCCGGTGTCATCCAAAGCCCAGCCGGTTACGGCAATACTGCTGGCTACGGAGGAACCGCTCACGGGCGTCGAGAAATTTCCAAAAGGATATTCCCCATCTACCGGGGTGGTTGCTGCTTCATCCCATTCGGCCGATGCCATATAACCGCCGGCGGATTCGCTGTAAAGGGCAAATAGGTAGCTTATATCGAAAGGTTGGGTGGTATGGGGATATATAGCGCTGGTAGAAGCGCCGTAACTTGCACCGTCCACATAGTTCCAATCGACATCCTCTACAAAGGTGTTGGTAGGATCTATTGCGGCCATGGCCACTACGG
>JAUPLE010000139.1 GCA_030837085.1 Acidobacteriota bacterium
CGGTCTCGCCATGAGAAACCTGGGACTTGCCTTCGTCCAGGTCCTGGACAGTTAAACCCAAAAGGTTGGCGGCGGAAGCAAAGGAAAACCGCGTCCTCGTGGAGTTGTCCCTAAACTGCGAAACCGCTAACCCGGAATCGAAACAGCGAGTAGATATATTGTTTTCACGAAAGTATTTCAACATCTCCGCTGTCAGTAATATCTGTCTCAACTGGTCCAGGCTCTTTTCCCAGGTCAGAAAAAAGTCCTGGCCGGACAAATCCGTCTCCGGGTCCAACCACTTGAATTCTCGCATTATCCGTTTATATGTTTCTTTGTTCATTCCCATATTCATTTCTCTTATGCCTTCGGCGACCAGAAACCCTTTTGAAAAAGGGTTTCTGGACTTCCTAAAACTTTTTATTATTTATTGTTCATTCTTGCTTATCCTTCCCGGTTAGGTACTCTCTCAAACCTTCTTTCCAATGACGCATAATATTAATACCCTGGTCATTTAAAAATTTGTTCTCCAAAACCGAATAAGAAGGCCGATTAACCTTAACCGCAAATTCACCCGGCGCTGCTTTACTAAACTTAATATTGGGCTTAGTAATATTGAAAATCTCCCCGGCAAACTCATACCACGAACACTGACCCTCAGCAGTAGCATGATACAACCCATACTGCGCATTGCAATCAATCATCTTCACAACCTGGTTGGCAATCTCAACAGTCGAAGTGGGAGTTAAAATCTCATCGTCAACTACACGGACTTCATCCCGCTCACGGGATAGTTTCAACATCAATTCCACGAAATTGACCCCACCTTTGCCCAGGCAAGGACTCTTACCGTAAATACCACAAACACGGAGAATGTAATACTTTTTTGCAGTGGCCTGGACAAAATACTCGCCCGAAAGCTTTGTATTGGCATAGACATTAAGGGGCATGGGCGCATCCGTTTCGATATAAGGCGTTCTTTTTTTGCCGTCGAAAACATAATCCGTGCTGATATGCATCAACGCGGCGTCAATACGGTTACACACTTTGGCCAGGTTCCGGGGCCCAAGCGCATTCACCTCAAAAGCCCTGGCCGTCTCCTCTTCACATTTTTCAACGTGATGAAAGGCAGCGGTGTTGATAACCAACTGCGGGGTTAACTCCTCCAACACCCGGGAAACAGAACTCATATCGGCTACATCAATATGTTCGATGGTTAACCGGGTGAGTGAGTGATTGGTTTTATCAATGGCTTTACATATGTCAGTACCCAGTTGCCCATCCGCGCCAATGACTGCGATCTTCATTGCATCCTCCTATTTAAAAAAGCCCACAGAACACACAGAAAACACAGAAAAATAAAAAGACAAAAAACTTCTGCGTCTTCCGTGTCTTCTGTGTATTCTGTGGGCTCATGTTTTTATTTCCGCGTATTTCGCGTATTTCGCGGGCCCTTATCATTTTTTCGAAATCTTTTTAAATACCTGGATGTTATAGTAATTGGGGTTATCGAAATCTTTGAACTTTTCGCGGTTCTCCACCAGGTCTTCGATAATCTTTTCCACGTCGTGCTTCGGATGGAAACTCAGCACTTTCTTAGCTTTCTCAATACTGACTTTATAATTCCGGTAATCCTGGATATGTTTGATATTCAAGCGGACATCCAGGCCGAGGAATTTTTTCACGCCGCTTTTCACCAGGTCGCCTATTTCACCTACCGTATAATTGCCCGAAGCCACGTTAAAAACGCCGGAGATATCGCCGTTGGATTCCACGGCGCGGATATAAGCCGTGGCCGCATCCTGGATAGCCAGGATAGGCCGCCAGATGGCGGGATTGTTAATGGTGATAACACCCTCGGTCAAGGCGAACTTAAACATGGTGTTTACCACCAGGTCCAACCGCATCCGGGGACTGTAACCGGACACCGTCCCTTGCCGGAAAGCAATGACGGAGAAGTTCTTATCCTGCATCTGCAAAACAGCGTTTTCGCCCTGCAATTTGGAGATACCGTAAGGGTAATTGGAAACGGCTGGCGAAGTTTCGTCGTAAAGCTCGTTAACCGTATACCCGTAGACCGAACAGGACCCGGCGTAGATGAATCGTTTCACGCCGGCCTTTTTGGCAATGTACGCCAGGAAAGGGGGAGCGGAACCATTGGAAATGAAATTCTCCGCCGGTGAGTATTCGGCCATGGGGTCGTTGGATAACCCGGCCAGGAAAATGACCTGGTCGTAACCTTTGACGTCATTCTCCGCCAGGTCGAAAATATTTTTATTGATGAACTTGACTTCTTTGGGCAAATGATTGCCGAACCAGAATAAATCCAGCACATCGATTTCATAGCCCCGCTCCAGGAGTTTGGGGATCAATACCGAACCGATGTACCCAGCGCCGCCTGCAACCAGTATTTTCATATTTCGCTCCTTAATTAATATTTAAAAAAATTCGCCTCAGGACGTTCCAGCCATTGGGCAAAGGTTTGGGCCTTTTTATCTTTGTCCGACATGATGAGTTCTTTAACCGGCCATTCGATGCCCAGTGCCGGGTCGTTCCACAATATCCCGGACTCGCCCTTATTATTGTAAGTACCGGTGCATTTGTATTGGAGTTCGGCGAAATCCGAAAGGGTATAGAAACCGCGGGCAAACCCGGCCGGCGCCCACACCTGTTTTTTGTTTTTGGCTGAGACTTCGATGCCGAACCATTTGCCCAGGGTGGGGGAGCCTTTGCGAATATCTACGGCCACCAGGTAGGCGCTGCCGTAGGTGACGCGCATCAGTTTCCCCATGGGGGGTTCCCATTGAAAATGCAATCCTCTTAATACGCCTTTTTGGGAACGGGAATGATTGTCCTGAACGAATTCGTAGGGCAAACCCAATTCCTTGAATTGATCGGTCCGAAAGGTTTCCATGAAAAAGCCCCGCTCATCCTCGAATACTTCGGGCACAAGGACAATAAGACCGTTTAGGTGTTCAGACTCTATCCTCATCTGCATAATAATCTCCTTAATTAATAAAAATAGATTAAATTGTATACTATTAAAAACTATTGTCAAGGTTTTAAATTGTGGTAACCTTTCATTTTTTAAGCGGGCGGCGCCCGCACCCTGCATCATCCGGCTGTCCCTTCTTTTTCCTATATTTCTCATAATAACCGGGATCATTTTTTAATACCGGTTATATTTTACGCATCTGTCCTAAATCATGTGCCCGGACTTTTCTCCATTAAAAAAATACTATCCTAACACCTGAAAACGTGGGTACGTGAAGACACGTAAGCACGTGAAAACGTAAACACGTGAAAACGAAAAAAAGTGAAAGCATAAGGAGGTAAACATGGGTAAAACAATTTTCGATTCATTCATCAGTCCGGGTTCCATGCAATCACGGGCCACTTTAAAGTGGTTATTTTTTCCGACATCGTTAGTGTTCCACTTCATCCTGGTGGCGGCGGTGATTGCGGTGCCGTTAATGGACATCGGCAGTCAAATGCCGGAGGTTAAAGTAATAAAGGCGTGGATGGTGGCGACCATTGCTCCCCAAGTACCCACGCTGCCCAGGGGAAACAGCGGCGGTAAACTCGGTAGTAAACCGGGTAAGAAAACCGACAAACCTGCCCCGAAAAAATTGGAAATCAAAACATTTGTCGCTCCCCAGGAAATTCCCGTGGATATCAAGCCGGAAACCCTTGATTTGTCAGGTCCCGGGGAAGGCACCGGCGATCCAAACGGGACGGGTGAAGGGGTTGAGTGGGGCCAGGATTCCCCCATCTTTGAAAGGGAAATAGATACCAATTCCCCGGCCATGCAACTCCGCGGCGAGCTCCAGATGCCTAAATTGATCAAGCGGGTGGCCCCGCAGTACCCACCCACAGCCCTTAAGGCGCATATCCAGGGAATCGTCAGGATCGAAGCGGTTACAGATATTTACGGTCGGGTGATCAAAGTCCAGGTGGTGAACGGGCCCTTATTGCTGAGAAGTGCGGCTGCCCAGGCGGTTAAACAGTGGATATACGAACCCTACATCTTCAACGGCGTCCCCAAAGCCGTTACCTTTACCGTTGATATCCATTTCACATTAAATCAGTAACCTCATGCGGATGAAAAAAGGCCGCCAAAAGATTTTATGCCTTTTGGCGGCCCTTTTTTTTGTGATTAAAACGTTTATTTTACCTGGGCCATTCCCAATTCAATGGCCTGCTGATTGAGGGGGATCAAATTGTGATGGCGGGGTGGGAGAGTTTCTTTTAAAGCCAACAATAACGAATCGGTTTTGACAACCGCCATGGCTTTTACCAGCGCGCCCAATATCAACATATTCATAACTTTCACGTTTTTCAAGTCGTTACTGGCCATATCGACTGCCGGGACGGCATACGTTTTAATATCGTCGCGGGTAGGGGGCTGCTTAATCGTACTGCTTTCCCAGATCAAGATACCGCCTTTCTTAACGCGGGGTTCGAATTTACGCAGCGATGGCAAGTTCAATGCCACCACCACGTCATAAGCCGTGACCACGGGGGAGGAAATCGGTTCATCGCTGATATTAACAATACAATTGGCTGTACCACCCCTCATTTCAGGGCCGTAAGAGGGCATCCAACTCACTTCTTTTCCCTCTTTCATTGCAGCGTAAGCCAACAGTTTGCCCATGGAGAGCACGCCCTGGCCGCCAAAACCGGAAAAAATCATTTCAACTAACATGTTCTTATACCTCCTCTTTCACAGCCGGTACATCTTTAAACACACCCAGCGGGAAATAAGGATAAACCTTATTTTTCAGCCAATCCAGGGACTCCACCGGTGTGCATTTCCAACCGGAGGGGCAATTGGAAGCCACTTCAATAAAAGTGGTGCCAAGGCCTTTCCCCTGGATTTCAAAGGCTTTTTTAAGGGCTTTTTTGGCTTTCCTGGTATTGGCCGGCGTGTTGCAGCTTACCCGTTCGGCGTAGGCTACGCCCGCTAGTTGCGAAACCATTTCAGCCATTTTTAACGGCATGCCCAATTTTTGGACGTTCCTGCCGTAAGGGGAGGTAGTGGTTTTCTGGCCTTCCAGGGTAGTGGGGGCCATTTGACCGCCGGTCATACCGTAGATGCCGTTATTGATGAAAATAAAAGTAAATTTTTCGCCCCTGTTGCAGGCATGGATGGTTTCCGCCGTGCCGATAGCCGCCAGGTCGCCGTCTCCCTGGTAGGAGAACACGTACCGGTCCGGCAGCATACGTTTGATGGCGGTAGCCACGGCCGCGGCGCGTCCGTGAGCTGCTTCCTGCATATCAATATCCATATAATCATAAGCAAACACCGAACACCCCACCGGGCAAACGCCCACGGTTTTTTCCTGGATGCCCATCTCCTCGACTATTTCCATCAACAGTTTATGGATGGTGGCGTGGAAGCAGCCGGGACAATAGTGCATCCGTTTGTCCAGGAGGGTTTTCGGCCGTTTATATACGACTTCATATCCTTCTTTCATGATATTCACCTCAATTTCCTATTTTAAATGCCCTTTGGCGGCATTTAATATTTCTTCCGGGGTAGGAACGATACCGCCCTGGCGGCCGTAGAAATACACCGGTTTTTTCCCGTTGACCGACAACCGGATATCTTCAACCATTTGGCCGGCGTTCATTTCAGCGGATAAGAAGAATTTGACGCGGTCCTGCGCTGCAAATTCGGCAAACTGGTCTGTGGGAAACGGCCATACGGTAATGGGCCGGAACAGTCCCATTTTGATTCCTTCTTCACGGGCCAGGTCTACCACTTTTTTGCATATCCGGGAAGTCAGGCCGAAAGCGGAAATAATGATTTCAGCATCGTCCACCCGGTATTTCTCATAGCGGATTTCGTTCTTTGTGATTTCCTGGTATTTAGCCTGGATGGTCTGGTTCTTTTTCTCCATATCTTCCGACTGGATGTAGAGGGATGTGATGATATTCCGTTTCCTGTCGGGGGTTTTCCCGGTAGTAGCCCATGGTTTGTCGGGTTTATAGGGAATTGGTTCCGGCAGCACCACTTTCTCCATCATTTGGCCGATGGAGCCGTCGGATAAGAGCATGACGGGGTTTCGGTATTTATCCGCCAGTTCGAAAGCCAGGCGGCAGTGGTCCACCATTTCCTGGACGGAGTTCGGGGCCAGGACGATCAAGTGGTAATCGCCGTGGCCGCCGCCTTTGACGGCCTGGAAATAGTCGCCCTGGCTGGCTTGAATTGTGCCCAACCCCGGGCCGCCCCTGACGATGTTGGCAAACACGCAGGGCAGTTCTGCGCAGGCAATGTAAGAGACTCCTTCTTGCATCAGGGAGAATCCTGGGGAAGAAGTTGTGGTCATTACGCGTGCGCCTGCCGCTGCCGCACCGTAGACCATATTGACAGATGCTACTTCGCTTTCGGCCTGGATTAACACATAGTTATGATTCGGTTCTTGCATGGCCAGGTATTCCACCACCTCCGATTGGGGGGTGATCGGGTAGCCGAAATAGCCCTGTAGTCCGGAACGAATCGCGGCTTCAGCCAGCGCCTCATTACCTTTCATAAATTTTATTTCACCCAATTTTTCCTCCATTATTGAAAAATGAGAATGTTAAAAAATGGAAAACTCACTATTTTTTAACCTACTTTCTTATATACGGTTATAGCTGCATCCGGGCACATAATCGCGCAGTTCGCACAGGCGATGCATACATCTTCTTTAGCCAGGTAGCTGTAATGCAAACCATAACTGTTGGTGTCTGAAGTGTTTAATTCAAGGCATTTGGAAGGGCAGTGGATAACGCACAAGCCACACCCTTTGCAGCCTTCCATGGAAATTTCCACGTATCCTTTTGCAGGCATTTGGTCCTCCTTGGATTTAGATATAATTTTACCTTGACCGCCAGGAAATTGCAAGGGGTTCCTGTAAAAAAAGTTTACAGGTAACGATTTTTAGTATTAAGGGGGGCCACACAGTGGGGCGCACGGACGCACGGGCGCACGGGCGCAAGGGTGCGTGGGGCATTGACATTTGCTTTACATTTTGATACTATAGACCGGGTCTAAAAAAATGGGCTCTAATTTAAAATTTAACCCAGGAAATTAATTATGAAACATATAGCCATTATGGTATTAATAGGGGTGTCCCTTCTTTATCCACTGTTGGCAGTAGAGATGCCCTATCCTACTTACGATAATTCATTGATCTTCGGCATGATATATTATATAGACGCCGGTCCCCCCCTTGTGACGCCCGATGAAATAACTACCATCATCAATCAATTTGGGAAAGGACTATACGCCCCCCTACTTTTCTCACGGTTTGTGGGCGTCGATATGGATTGGAATGCCAACCTTGAAACAGCCAACCTCAATATCCCACGTTTTAAGGACACCGTTAACCTGGTCATCCAGAAAGCCCGTTTTTATAAAGTCGGCATCCATTTTATCCTCACCTACGGATTATCAAGGAATACCCGGTTCTATAACCCAGCCAGGGAAGAAGATATACGGAATGCCCAATGGTACAACGACAACAATATCGCCAGGGAAACCCAGCTAGACAACATTCAACCGGTAAATGAAAGTCTTGATATTTCCAACCGGTTCAATGATCTCATTAATGGGGAGACAGGTGACGACACATCCAATAACAATGCAGTGAACCAATATATCTTTACCACCTTGTCGCGGTATGCCCGGAGATTACGTGC
>JAUPLE010000140.1 GCA_030837085.1 Acidobacteriota bacterium
ATATTATTGCATTGACCCCGGTACAGGAAGGCATGCTGTATCATTATTTAAAGGACCCAGGGCAGGATTTCTATTTCGAACAGCTCAGCATAGCGGTCACCGGCCCCATTGATATTCCGTCGTTTAAAAAGGCCTGGAACTTTATCTCTGAAAATAACTCCGCTTTGCGTACGGTGTACCGCTGGGAAGAGTTGAACAAACCGGCCCAGGTGGTGTTAAAACGGTATGACGTCCCGGTGGAGTTTCGCGAATTCCCCGGCAGCGAAAATGGAAATGTCCCGGGAAAATGGCTCGAAGAAGTAAGGCTGAAGAACCGAATGCGCAAATTTGATCTCCGGGAAACGCCTTTCCGTGTGACGTTGTGCAAGCTGTGCGAAGCAAAATTTGAAATGATTGTCACTCACCATCATATTCTTTTCGACGGCTGGAGCACCGGGATTATTTTGAAGGAGTTCCTTACTGTATACGATGCGTTGGTCAATGGAAAAGAGCCGATAAAAGTGGAAAAGGGGCAATTCAAAGAATATGTTCGCCGTCTCGTCTCGCCGGACCAGCCCCCGAACGGGCGTAGTGAGTTCTGGAGAAATTACCTGGAGGGCGTTGAGACTAAAACAGGACTGCCGGGGGCTAAAATAAAGGGCGCGGAGAGTGGAGAAGGATCGGTTCATATATGCGATTTTAAGTCTGAGTTGCCCCTCTCATTGTTGGAAAACCTGGAACAATTTGTCAAAATTCAAAAATTGACGCTGGCGGATTTGTTTTATACGGCCTGGGGGATTCTTTTGCAGCGTTATAATAACTGTGACGATGTGATTTTCGGTACGACGGTTTCGGGTCGCAGCGCCAAAGTTAAAGGCATCGAGGACATGGTAGGGCTGTTCATCAATACGCTGCCGTTACGGATTACGGCTTACGACGGCGAAACCGTCACCCAACTCCTGGAGCGGGTACGCGATTCGCTGCACGAACGGCAGCCTTATGAAGGGGATTCCCTGGTAAAAATCAAAGAGTACAGTCAATGGGACGGTCAAGGGGAACTGTTTGATTCCATTGTGGCCGTGGATAATTACCCATTGGATAACGTATTAAAACAAAAAGATAAAGCTATTTCTTTCGATTCTTATTCAATGTTTGAAATGAGTAATTATGATTTAACCGCGGCTGTGGATGTTTTTGACAATGTCCAGGTGAAGGTGGCGTTGAGTTATCATACGGGATTATTCAGCAAAGAGGCTATCGTAAGAATTTTCAATCATTGGCTCCGGCTAATGGAAGATATGGCAGCGCAGCCGGGAAAATCCGTGACCGCCCTGGATATGTTGACCGCTGAAGAGAAGCGGCGTTTAATCTATGAATATAATGATACTGCCGCCGCTTATCCAGTAGAACTCACCATACATGAACGTTTTGAGCAGCAGGCTGCTAATACGCCGGATACACTGGCCATGGTTTTCGAGGATCATCACTATTTAACTTATGGTATGCTCAACCAACGGGGCAATCGTCTGGCGTATATTTTAAGAAACCGGGATGTAACGAGAGAATGCGAGGAAAATGTGGTGGGTGTTATCGGCGAGTATTCACTGGAAATGGCTGTGGCGCTTTTAGCCGTATTAAAAGCGGGCGGGGCATATGCCACTATCAGTCCGGATTATCCCGAAGAACGGGTGGATTATATTTTGAAGGATAGTCATGCGTCTATACTGTTAGCCCTGGCCCGCATCGATTTTAAAAACCGGTTCCCGGGTATTCATTTTCATGGCGACATCATTGAGATTGAAGATGATATTATATATCCGGCGTATCCTGGCGAACCGCTTAATTTGCCGAACATAGCCGCCCCGCATAACTTATCGTTCATTTTATATACATCCGGTTCGACGGGCAGGCCCAAGGGGGTTATGATTGAGCATCATAATGTCAACAACCTATTGAGTTGGTTTGGTCGGTATTATCGTATTGGTCCTGGGACGCGAGTGCTGCAATTAACCGATTATACGTTTGATCCGCATGTGGATGATATTTTCGGGACGTTGTTTTTCGGCAGCACTTTGTATGTGGTGGGTAAAGAGTTACTAATGAATATGGAGGGGCTTCGTTGTTATGTGGAACGGCACCAGGTGAATCTTATCAATTGTGTGCCCAGTCTTATAAAAGAAATGTTATGTCGTGGGCATCGGTTGCCCAGTATGACGACGGTTATTGCCGGCGGCGATCGGTTGGATGATGCGTTGAAGGATGAATTGATTGATCGGGGTTATACGGTTTACAATCATTATGGATTAATTGAAACAACGGTAGATATATTAATTTCTCATTGTTCTAAAGAGGTAGGGGCTTCGGTGGTGCGTCCGTTGGCTAATACCGGGGCTTATGTATTGGATAGAGATCAAAACCTGGCGCCTATTGGTGTGGTAGGGGAGTTATGTTTAAGCGGCGATTCCGTGGGGCGAGGGTACTTGAATAAACCTGAATTAACAAACCAAAAGTTCATAACCAAAAGTTTTGCGGGGGTCCAGGGGGGGCTTTTTCAAAAGCCCCCCCTGGTACTCTACAAAACCGGCGATTTGGCGCGGGTGCTGCCCAATGGTCACGTAGAAATCCTGGACCGAATCGATAACCAGGTTAAGATTCGCGGGTTCCGTATTGAATTGGGTGAAATTGAAAACCGGTTATTAAAATATGAAGCTGTAAAAGATGCAGCGGTAAAAGCCCACGATGATGGCAGCGGCAATAAGTATCTCTGCGCCTATATCGTCACGGAATCCGAAGGTTTCAAGCTTAGCGAACTGCGGGAATATTTGAGCGCTGTGCTGCCGGATTACATGATCCCGGCCCGGTACATGTTTCTTGATAAAATTCCCTTGACCCCCATTGGCAAGATAGACCGTAAAGCTTTGCCGAAGCCGGATGGCGCGATAGAGAAAACATATATCCTACCACGGGATCAGGTTGAAGATACCCTGGTCGGCATCTGGGCCGAAGTCCTGAAACTGGAGAAAAGTAGTATTAGTGTTACCGACAACTTTTTCGAACTGGGCGGTCATTCTTTGAGGGCTACTGAAGCCGTGTTTCACACCCGCAAGACGCTGCAAGTAAAATTGGAATTAAAGGATTTCATGAACAAACCCGTGATTGCCCAACAGGCAGAACTGGTGAAATCCTTGCAGCCCATCAAATTCATGGAAATTCAACCGGTGGAAACTCAAGAATACTATGATCTCTCCTCTGCGCAGCGCCGGTTGTGGATCATCTGTCAGTTCGAGGAGGATTCCATCACCTACAACATGGCCGGTTCTTTTAGTATCAAAGGGCCTATTGACGACCGGGCCTTTGAAAAAGCCATCAAAACATTGGTACAGCGGCATGAGAGTTTCAGAACCGTTTTCATTAGTGTCAACGGACAGCCCAAGCAGCGGATCCTCAATAATATTGATTGGAACCTGGAAAGAGTCGATTTACGTTCTATTCGCGATCCTGGACTGAAACGGCAAAAAGTCAAAGAAAACATCCGGGAAACCGCCAACCGGTCTTTTAAATTGGAGCGCGGGCCGTTATTTGCCTTTAAACTACTGCGTTTGGATGAAGAAGAGTCCCTGTTGGTGGCCAATATTCATCATATTATCAATGACGGCTGGTCATTGGGTATTATCAATAACGAGATTTTCACATTATATAATACTTACAAAAATAACCTGGATCATGCACTGCCGCCGTTAAAGTTCCAATATAGGGATTATAGCTTGTGGCACAATGCCCTGATCCAGGAAGGACGCCTGGAACCTTTTGGCCGGTACTGGTTAGAAAAATTCAAAGATAAACCGACCGGCATCGAATTACCGTTGGACCATCCCCGGGGTACAGTACAAACATTTAACGGCGGACGAGTCTATTTTACCATTGAAGCTGGGCAAGTTGAAACGTTACACCAGGTTTGCCCGGAAGTCGGGGCCACCCCCTATATGAAATACCTGAGCCTGATTAACATTTTGCTTTACCGTTACACCGGCCAGCAGGATATCATTGTCGCTTCTCCCAACGCCGGCCGCAACAACCCGGATTTGCATCAAATGATCGGGTTCCTGGTAAATACCATGGTAACCCGGAACCTGATGGAACCCGAAGTCTCCTTCCGGCAACTGCTGCAGGTCGTTAAAAAGGAGACATTGGAGTGTTACGAGAACCAGGATTTCCCTTTCGACATATTGGTGGAGAGATTGGGCCTGGATCGCGATTTGAGTCGTTCGCCCATATTTAACGTACTCCTGGCTTTCGATAATACCGAAGTGGATGACCGCAGTTTGAAAATGGAAGATATCACGTTTACCTACAACCCCCAGATGGACGAATTCACACCCAGCGTCTTTGACCTGAATTTTATCATGGATGAACTGGGCGGTCGTGTGAACGGCGAAATCATGTACAATCGCGATCTTTTTGAACGTTCCACCATCGAACGCATGGCCAAAAATTTTCAGAACCTGGTGAACCGTATCCCGGAACTCCCGGATGAATCCTGCAACCGGTTGCCCATGATGGCCCCGGAAGAATATGAAACCGTTACCCATGGTTTCAACCAAACCGATGTTCCTTTTCCTGCTGTTTCTCTCCAGGCCATACTGGAACAGCGAACGGCCTCAGGCCTGGACAAGATCGCCGTTGTTCATGATGATAAAGCTTTGACGTACGATCAATTGAACCGCCGGGCCAACCGTTTGGCGCATCTTCTCAGGAAGAATTATTCCGTAACTCCCGGAACAATTGTTGGTATTGGTATGGACCGTTCCATCGAGATGATCATTGCCATCCTGGGAGTGATCAAATCCGGGGCCGGTTACCTGGCTATTGACCCGGCTTATCCGCCGGACCGGGTGCTGCACATGTTGGCCGACAGCCGGGCGCCGCTGACCATAACTGATAAAGAAAGGCCCTTGCTTTTTGAAAATTATCAAGGAACGATTATCGATATTAACGTAATATGGCGAAGCGGGTTGGCACTCGAAGAAAGCGAAAATCCCGACATAATAAATACCCCGAGTGATATCCTATATGTTATTTATACTTCCGGTTCCACGGGTACGCCCAACGGGGCCATGCTGAGCCAGGGCATTTTAACCAACCTTATCCAATGGCAAAACAATCATACTTCCATTGACAGCGCCCGGCGCTGCTTGCAATTTACTTCCACCAGTTTCTGTGTATCCTTCCAGGAGATCATGATTACCCTGGTTTCGGGCGGCGAAGTACACTTGATCGGCGACGTCGAACGCCAGGACATCGATTACCTGATGCATTTCCTGGCTAATCATCGCATTGAAATCTTATATTTACCTTTTTCTTATTTGAATTTCCTATTTACTGAATCGGGGCGCTGGGGAGAGAGTTTTAAGCATTCATTAAAGCACATTATCACCGCCGGGGAACAATTGAAAGTTACTTCCGGGTTAAAACAGTTCCTGGAAGCTAACCCCTGGGTAAAACTGCACAATCACTACGGTTCGTCCGAGATGCATGTGGTGACTTCATACACCCTGGACGCCTCCAGCGCAGCGAAAACGCCCATTCCCCCGGCGGGCCGGCCCGTTGCCAATACCCGGATATATATCTTAGATGAGTATAATAATCCTGTTCCTATCGGCGTATGGGGAGAATTGTGCATTTCCGGCAGCGCGGAAATTGCCGGGTATGTTTATAATAAAGAATTAACCGACAGGAAGTTACTGGACCACCCGGCGCTGTGCAAGGACGGCAAGCGGTTGTACCGTTCCGGCGATATCGGCCGTTGGCTGGCGGACGGAAATATCGAATTGATAGGCCGAAAAGATTACCAGGTCAAAGTACGCGGTTTCCGCGTCGAATTGAACGAGGTAGAAAGCAAGATACTTGCTGTTAGCGGCGTGCGCGACTGCGTGGTGGTGGTAAAAGAAGCCGGGCCCGGTGAGAAGATGCTGGTGGCTTATGTTGTACTGGACGGAGTCGATGCGGCTAAAATTAAGCGGGTCATTCGAAATTATCTACCCCATTACATGGTCCCCAAATTCGCGGCGTTGGATGCCCTGCCCTTGATGTCCAACGGCAAAGTGGACCGAGACCGATTGCCCGCTCTTACCCCGGGTGCAATGACCGGGGAGGATATGCTCCCGGAAATCCTACCCGACCGGATCAATGAACTACTTGCGGATCGATCGCCAGTGAAACCCGGTACGCCGGGTATAACGGCGCATACGGAATTGGAAATGACGATCGCCCGCCTGACCCGGTTCCTGGTGGGCCATGTGTTACCAGGGGGGGCCAGGGTTTCCGGCATCGATATCGATATCTTTCGCGGGGATGAACGCCGTTTGGATCAAATGGCCCCCCATTTTTTCGAAGAACAAGCGAATCGTACGCCGGATGCCATCTCTGTTGTAGGGACAGATTTTTCCATCTCCTATCATGAATTAAATCGCCGGGCCAACCGCCTGGCTTCGCTGCTGCGGAAAAATGGAGTTAGCCAGGGGGCAACCGTTGGCTTAATGCTCACCCCTTCGCCCGAAATGATCGAGGGCATTTTGGGAATTCTTAAAGCCGGGGGGAATTATTTACCCATTTTACCGGGCCAATCTACATCCACCGACAGTATTATTTCTCTCCTTGAAGATCACGGGGTAAAATTATTCCTGACTTCGGGAAAAGACCTGGGCAAACATCCCTTTGCCTTGCTCCAGGGCGTGGACACCATTGTCCAACCGCCGCTGGTTACCACTCCCAGACCCCAGATCACGGATTTCGACGGCTTACCCTTCCCGGACCGCTCGTTGGTAAGTTACGAGAAATACAGCCGGTACGTCGGCCTGGGTATGGTAAAAAATACCATTACCCTGCAAGCCACGCGGGGCTGCCCATACAATTGCTTATACTGCCATAAAATCTGGCCCAAAAAGCATGTATTCCGCGGTGCGGAAAATATCTTCCAGGAAGTCGAACATTACTACCGGCTAGGCGTGCGGCGTTTCACATTTGCCGACGATATTTTCAACCTGGATAATTCCAACAGCCGGCGTTTTTTCCAGTTGGTAGTTAAGAACCGGTTGGACATTAACTTATTTTTCCCCAACGGTCTGCGCAGCGATCTGCTAACCCGAGATTACATCGACCTGATGGTGGAAGCCGGTACAGCCGGGGTGGCTATGGCCCTGGAAACCGCTTCACCAAGATTGCAGAAATTGATCCGCAAGCATTTAAACCTGGATAAACTGAGGGAAAATATCGACTATTTTTGTCGGCGTTATCCCCAGGTGATCCTGGAATTGTTCACCATGCACGGCTTCCCCACTGAAACCGAGGAGGAAGCGCTGTTGACTTTTGATTTTGTCAAGAACCTCCATTGGATTGATTTTCCTTACCTGTTGATTTTAAAAATTTATCCCAATACCGATATGGCAGCCCTGGCCCTGGAAACGGGTATCCCGCTAGAAGCGATTACCCGTTCCGCGCATATGGCCTACCATGAATTGCCTGAAACTTTGCCCTTTGATAAGGGTTTCACCTTAAAATACCAATCTGATTTTGCCAATGAGTATTTCTTGTTAAAAGAACGTCTGCTGGCTAAAATGCCATACCAGATAAAGGTCATGACGCCGGATGAAATGGTGGAGAAATATAACAGTTATTTACCGGTGGGGATTAAGAGTTTTGCCGGGATGCTGGATTTCCTGGGGCTGCGGCCCGATGAATTGGGACTGCGGTTGGATGAAAGCGGCAATCCTCTCTCCGAAACCTATCCCCTGGTGCGCCAGGGTATCAAACCGCAGGACCTGGACGCGGGCATTCGCCGGCTTTTCTCCCGGCAAATAGCCACCGCACCGATGGAACCTGCCCCGGATGCCTTACGCATCTTGCTGCTGGACCTGTCACAGTTTTTCAGTCATGAGCGGGAGATTGTGTATGACGGCGTGGAGCCGCCGTTGGGTTTAATGGCTTTGTTAACTTACTTGAAGCGGGAATTGGGAAACCGGGTAAAGGGCCGGATCGCCAAAGCACGGGTCGATTTTGACAACTACAGTGAATTAAAAGCGCTGCTGGAAAATTTTAAGCCACACGTGATTGGCATCCGTACACTTTCCCACCACCGGGATTTCTTTCATAAGACCGTGACCATGATGCGCCAGTGGGGGATCGATGTTCCTATTATTGCGGGTGGGCCTTATGCCACCAGCGATTGCGCGGCCATCCTCCAGGACCGCCACGTGGACCTGGTGGTGTTGAGCGAAGGGGAACTGACCTTTACGGAATTAATAAAGGAAATGATAAAAAACAATGGCCAATTGCCCGCATTGGGAGTGTTGGAAAAAATCCAGGGTATTGCTTTTATCCCCCCAAGCCGGCGCGGCGAAACGTCCACCTGCCGCGAAATCCTATTGATGGACGGCCTGGATGACGCATTAGCCAAAGAAATAGATACGAATCCGGTTGAAACGCTATTGATAATGCCCCATGATCATGATGGTGACCTTAAGCGGCGTAAACCGGTGGTTTCCTGGGTATTTGACGGCGCACCCCACCAGGTGTTTAGCGTCCTTTCGCAAGGAGGAAGTTTATGTGTGGCCCCTGAAGTGGCTGGTAATATTGGCGAAGTTTCCTTGCTGGAGTTTTACCAGGCCAAAGATAGCAGCGGAGGTGAAGCCGGTTTTCATATTCACCTGGAATTGCCGGAAAATAGCCCGCTTATCAAAAAGCAGCGTTTCGAAAATGATGTGGAAGAAAAATTGGCGGATATCTGGTCGGAGTTACTGGGCGTAGACAAAAACATGATCGGCAGGGAGGACAGTTTCTTCGAATTGGGTGGTCATTCATTGAAAGCGGCCACCATGATGACGCGGATTCACAAGACCTTTAACACGAGCATTAAGTTAATTGAAATTTTCAAAGCCCCTACCTTGCGGGGCATCGGGGAATTAATCCGGGCCGCGGGGCTTGATCCTTTTACAGCCATTTCACCGGTCGAAAAAAGGGAATATTATCCATTGTCGGCGGCGCAAAAACGGATGTATATCTTGCAGCAAATGGAATTGGCAAGCATTGCTTACAACATGCCGCAAGTGTTTGTCTGGCATAACCCCAACCCGGGCTTAGTCGAAAAATTAAGCCATGCTTTCAAAAAATTAGTGGAGCGGCATGAGACGTTGAGAACCTCGTTTCATATTATAAACGGCGTACCGGTGCAGCGAATCCATGAGTGTGTGGAGATTGAAAACTTAACAAAAGTTTTTGGAAGTCCAGGAACCTTTTTTCAAAAAGGTTCCTGGCCGCCGGAGGCAATTATAAAAACTTTTATTCAACCTTTTGATCTTTCTCATGCGCCATTACTGCGGGTTGGTTTGGTTGAGGTTTCGCCGCACAAATGTTTTATTATGACGGACATGCATCATATTATTTCGGATGGTGTTTCTGTCCAGGTACTGGTACGGGATTTCGGGGCGTTGTTTGCGGGAATCGAGTTAGAACCCCTGCGGCTCCAATATAAGGATTTTTCTCAATGGCAAAATAATGAGAAAGAGCAAGCGGCGATCAAACAACAAGGTATTTATTGGCGAGAGCAATTGGACGGCGAGATACCCTTATTAAACCTGCCCATTGACTTTCCCAGACCGGCGGTACAGAGTTTCGCTGGAAATGAGACCCGCTTTGAGATTTCCCCTGATGTGACGGCGGCATTAATCAATCTTGCCCTGGAAAACGGGACCACTTTATACATGGTATTGCTTTCCATATATAATGTTTTATTAGCAAAGTTAAGTGGACAGGAAGACATTATCGTGGGCACGGCAGTGGCCGGACGAAAACATGCGGACCTGGAGCAGATCATCGGCATGTTTGTCAATACCCTACCGCTGCGCAATTTCCCGGATGGCGATCGAACCTTTACCGACTTCCTGGCGGAAGTGAAACAACGTACCCTGGATGCTTTTGCCAACCAGGATTACCCTTATGAGGCGCTGGTGGAAGAACTGGCGCCGGAAAGGGATGCCGGCCGCAACCCGTTGTTCGATGTGGTGTTTGCCCTGCAAAATACGGCCCGCCTGGAGCTCAATATTCCCGGCTTAGAACTGGAAGCCTACGAAGATGAAAACATCATGCCCATTTCAAAATTCGATTTGACCCTGCAAGCCATCGAAACCGGGAACAG
>JAUPLE010000141.1 GCA_030837085.1 Acidobacteriota bacterium
TACGGTTCGATGAGGGGGGCGGGAAACCCCCGCTTCTACTCTACTGGGCTTGTTTTTTACGGATTATAAGATTCCTATCGGCAAAACCGTCACTTTGACGTTGTTTTTTTCCACGACTTTTTCCAGTTGTTTCGCCTCTTCCGGCGTGACTTCAACAAACACCAGGAACGCCACCTCTTGCAACCCCATCTGCCTGCCATATTCCGCCGCCTGCTCAATGCCTTTTTCGTGGAGGTTCATATTCTTGAAACTTTTTAGTTCCAACGCATAGATTTTTCCTTTATATTTCAGGATCAAATCGATCTTGCCGTTGCCTGTGGGGAAATGCGGAACCACGTCTACTTCCCAGGATTTTAGCAGATCGTACAGGTAGCGATATAAATTAAAATGGTAAATGGCTTCATATATTCTCAAATCGTCTTTGCGGCGCGGGACATTCTTGAAAAACACCCCCTGGTTCTTGGTTAAATAGGCCTGGTAACGTTTAATGATATTAGGAAGATAAAGGTTTTCTTTATCCACGGCGTCTTCCATGGCGTCGAACGTGGGGATCAACGGCCCCAGGTAATTGAAGAACCGCCGGGAAAAATAGTTAAATATCCGTTTTTGCACAAAAGGACAGGAAAAACGAAGATAAAACTTGCCGTCGTCCGCTTTTTCCAGGTCGATCACCCCATTCATGTATAGATAATTGGTAGGCGTGTCGTCGAAATTAAATTCGATTTTCTCGCCGGTTTTAAAAAATTCGATAACGATTTCGTCGTAAGGGGGTTTATTTACCTTACTGATGAGGTTTAGTATATTATTATTGGGAAGGATCTGGGTGGCGGCGCTGTAGGCTTCTTTAAAATTTCGCATGGTAATGGGCTGCTTCGGATCGGGATTATAAGTTTCAGTAAGCAGTTCGCCGAACCAACAGGTTAATCCCGGTTGGCCGCGCATTTCATCATAAAGCGCGCGGATGACTTCGTCTTCTACGGCCTGTCCGCTTTCTTTTTCGTAATCTTTGAACATTCCCGCCACTTCTTCAAAGGTCAAATTAGAAATATGGACGCTGCGTTGCACATTAAAGGGCGAGCCCTTCTGGTTTTCGATGCCCAGGACGCTGCGCACGCCGATTAAGGCCACCCCATGCAGCAGGTAGGTTTTTTGCTCCGTGGTTTTGGAGAACTCATCGCGGCGGTGGATATAAATATTTCGAAACGCGCCGACTACGGCATTTATACCCGCTTCATCAATAGCGTCGAATTCATCCAATATCAAAATAAGCGGTTTGTCCAGGTTGTTCCTATTAAAGATTTCCTGGAATTGTTTTGGGTCATTAATGCCGGTGAAATTCTTATTTAATCCCTGACCGATGTACCATGTGATGGTATCGAGAATATAGCCGACGTCTTTTGCTTCTTTCAGGATTTCCAGGTTGATTTTAAGAACCTGGAAACGGGGGTCTTTTTGCAAACGATGGAGGATTTGCTGCATGAGCCAGGTTTTGCCGGTCTGGCGGGGAGCCCAGACGGTGAAATAGTGGCCGCCTTCAGGGGAATTTTCGCCGATCAAATTGATATATGTCTTCTCAATTAATTCTTCCCTGGGGGCGTAATAATTTGAAGTGTTAATAATAGGTCCATAGGATGAAAATTTTCTCATGTTTCGCTCCTGATCGTTTTATACATGGATAGGATTGTATCACAAGCGAAATGGGAAAGCAAACAAACTCCTATGAAAATAGCCGCGAAGAACGCGAAGGACCGCGAAGAAAAATTCTGCCTGTCCCCTTTCCGCATTATAAGAAACTACGCCATTTGATAGTCATCGATAAAAAAGGCGCCCTTGCCTGCGCCGGTCAAACCAACGGCAATTTCTCCAAACTCCGGCAAATCATGGAAAACAATTCGATTCATTCCACCATCGTGGACAGCTTCCCTGTTCATAAAATGGTCAGCCCGGAGAATTTTGTTTCCCTGCTGTACTATTTCGGTCTTTTGACCATTACCGGCATCGATGAAGAAAAAAAAGCAATACTTAAAATACCCAATGAATCGATCAAACGGCTATACTACGATTATATCAAGGAAACCTACGAGGAAACCGGTTTATTTACCATCGATTTGAGCAAATATGAGGACTTGATGAAAGCGGTTGAGAAATCCATGGGGATAAGGGATTTAATCATCGGGGAAAGAGCGATCCAGGCGTTTTTGAATGTTTACCTGGGGTTATCCGCCCTCTACCTGGTCTATTCGGAAAAGGAACTGGAAAAAGGATATTCAGACCTGGTATTGGAGCCGTTCCTGGCGCAATATCCCCAATTGAAGTATGCGTATCTTATAGAAATCAAATACATCAAACCACAGGGGAAAAAGAAAATCCTTCCCCCGGGAAATATCAAAAAAGTGCGGGAAGAAGCAGAAGATCAATTGAAGCGGTACTGCCTGGATGATAAATTTCAAAAAGCCATCGGGCAAACCACGTTGAAAAAAATAATATTGATCTTCAGTGGAACGCGGTTGGTCTATCAAGGGGAAATATAGTATCTTCAAATGCCTCGTTGGAACAGGCTCCTTTCGATAGATACGAGAATTAATTGGAAAGGAATAAGGGACAGGTCATTCTTTTCCCCCGTTCATTGTAGGGGCTTGATTTATCAAGCCCACACATGCGGTTCATTTTTCGGGTTTGATGAATCAAACCCCTACCAAAAAGTGGTGCACCAAAGATTTTTCAATAATAAACCCCTTGGTGTTTCTTTGTGCCTTCGCACATGCGTGCCTTTGTGGCTATATTTTTACGGCAGTTCCTTTTTTCTTCGGTAATAGCCGGTTTCTTCGATTAATTCAGCGGCAATGCGATAGTGTTCTGACGCGTCGTTCTGTTTTCCTTCGGCGGTGCAGAGGCGGGCAGCTTCCAGGTGATAGTCGCAAATGAACAGTTTCATGTCGCCGGATTCGGCGATTTCCAGGGCTTCGGAAAGGTCGGTCCACGCATTGACGAAATCGCCCCGCCAACGGGAACAGGCGGCGCGGGCCAGGAGGCCGCGGGGTAAATGATCTTGCGTTCCCGCTTCCCTCAAGCCGGCGACGGCCCGGTCGAGGAATTGTTTAGCGCAAATCCACGGTTCCGCGTGGGGAGCACCCGCATGGTCTTTCCGGGCACATTCCAGCCAGGCACGGCCAAGGGTGAGATTATCTAAAGCAATAGCTAAAAGCCATTTTTTTCTTTTTGAAATTTCAAGCCCTTTCTCCGCCCGTTCCATCACCTCTCGATCCTTACCCAGTTCAAGTAGGAGGTCGTAGAATTTAAATCCCGGTAATGGGTAAAGGAAGTTAAATCCTGGCTGACTCATTTGCTGCATCTCTTCGGCTTCCCGGAAGAATTCTTCCGCTTCCTCGAATTGACCCGATTGAAGGAGGGCATCGGCAAGGGAGGTGCGCATATTTTTTTTCATAAACACATCCCCGCTACGGTCGGCATGGGTGACACACTCCCGGGCAGCGGCCACCGCCCCGCTCACATCACCCAGTGTCAGCAGCAGTTCGCTGAGGTTGGAGGCAGCGACGGCCGCATTTTTCCAGTCTTCCTGTTCAACACTCATTTCCAATGAAACTTTCACGGGCTGGACTGCCTCCCGAA
>JAUPLE010000142.1 GCA_030837085.1 Acidobacteriota bacterium
TACAGCGGGTGGTCGATAGACTTGAAGATCGTTTTAATAAAGGAGCAGTTATGATTTTTGAGGGAGGGACATTAAAAAGAGATTTGGTTTATTGGATGCGTCGCTACAATAAAAGTTCTATAAATCCACTAAAAAAAACAATAGGTTTTAATATTATTAATGAGAAATTCCCAGGATTATCTATCATCGATCGACAAAATAAGATTAATAAAATTCAAAAATACTATTAAGTAAAACAGTCATTTGGGCTTTCCCTTTCTGCACATCAAAGAAGAGTATTTTGCCATAGCGGCCTCTGCTTTTCAGGTGATTATATTCAACGTGTTGAATAAGTGTACCTCTTTACCGGTGGCTAATTGAGATTCCCGGGAATCCCGTAGTTCATCATTCAGAGTTCATCATTCCATTCACGCTCCACTCCGTTTACTGGGAAATATTTTTAAGAAGCTGGTGGAAATTAACCGCGAATTTAATATCGCCATGCTGATCGTCGAACAAAAAGTAAAAAAAAGGTCCACAGATTACACTGATTAACACAGATTTTTTTTCACCACTCTACCAATCACCACTCACCTATTATTTCTTTTTCTTCATCATCATTCATCAATCTTACCGGATCCCACTGAACACCCGGATAGGCGAAAACACAGAAAAAAAATTCCAGTCTACACCGCTCTGCCATCCATTTTTTTATCTGCTGTTGACAGATACTAAAAATAAATAAAGGGAATTAGGTATTACCTATTGAATTAGGTAATGAATT
Organism: Acidobacteriota bacterium; assembly: GCA_030837085.1. GTDB lineage: Bacteria > Acidobacteriota > Aminicenantia > UBA2199 > UBA2199 > JAKAGC01. Next base: position 764 of record JAUPLE010000142.1, read on the forward strand.
AGGTAATATCTCCCAAAACACTTTTCCTCTTTGAATTTTGAAGGCCACGGACGAAAAGAAAGAAGTTAAGAGGTTAAGAAGGTAAGAAGGTGAGAAAAACCTTGGCGCCTTGGTGCCTTGGTGGCTATGCCGCAATTTCAATGCCTGCAATTCTGAAATTTAGGCAACGATGCTGAAAATTAGGCAGCGGCGCTGGAATTTTGACAACGATCCTGGAAATTAGCCAATAATCCTGGAATTTTGACAAAGTTGCTGAAATTTAAGCAACCTTGCTGAAATTCAGACAGAAATTTGGAAAAATTAGCCCTTAAAAGCAAAAATCCAGGAAAAACGCTAAAATTTAAAAAAAAATTGGCAAAAATCCAGCATCAATGGCAAATATCCAGCATCGAAGGCAAATATCCAGCATCGAAGGTTTAATTCAGGGATCAAAGGCTGAAATGAAGGGTCAAAGGTAAAAATATTGTAAAAAAAAAGGGGAGTACCGCGAAGGCCGATGCATTCGCAGGTACTCCCCTGGGTGGAAAGCATTACGCTGAACGATCTATGGTTTATTCTCAGACAACGCTGCCCTCATTGGCCGCTTTTTCTTTGGCAATTCTCTTTTGTATGGTTTCTTCTCTAGGTTTGCGGTCATAGAGTTTCCCCAACTCTTCGGCGATAGCGCTGGCGCCCGGTACATTGGCTTTGGCGGCATTTTTAACATGGTGGTAAAACAACCGCGCCGCCATATAAGCCTCAGAAGCTGCCAATGCATGCGTATTGTTGAGTTTCTCAACCAACGGCACCAGGTGATTCCTGAGGATTTGAAGTTTCTTGCTGAGCGCGACGTCTTTTTGAAATTCCACTTCATTGACGAAATCCGGCTTAAGTTGTGGATTCTTTACCATGTACTCATAACCTTTCTCCGAGAAATCCATGATCTTGGGGCCGATCCTGGCCAGCGTCACCCTATCTTCCACATTATAGGTCAAAGCAAACCCGATAATGCTTTCCACTTGTTTGACACACGCGATCGAATTATTTAAAGCCTCATCGGTCAACTCGGCTGAAATGACGTTTGTTTGAAATGTCATTAATTACCTCCAGTTCACAAAAAATTTATATTCCTCAACATATTAAATCCCAATATGTTAAGAAAGGATTCTAAGTCAGGTAAAAGGACTTGTCAAGAGGTAACTTATTGCATTATAATCATAAATCGTGGACGAATTGAATAAAGCAAGATATATTGGGATTTTCAGGCAATAATTTTTGTCCAAATTAGTGGATTAACTATATTTTTAACGATTCAATCCCCTCTGGGAAGTCATTTTTTGCATTCGATAACTTATTAAATGTTTTTTATACATTTTTTATTCATTATATATCTAATTTTAACTTTGAAAAAAACAGGTATTGTTGCGAGAAAAAAAATCTTTTTAAAAAAAATATTTTTTTCCTTCGAAGCGGATGATTTAAAAGTTCATTGGCACAAGATACCGTTAACGAAAAGTAAGGGGGTTGAATTGCAAACGTTTTTCATGTACAATCCCTATCGAGAACTTATTTGAAGAATTTGATTTTTTGCGAGCGAATGAATGATTACATTAATCGAAGCCAAGAATTTCCGCTGTTTACGCTATATTCGGCAGCCCCTGGATCGCTTCCATGTACTTGTGGGACCCAATGCCAGCGGCAAAACCACGTTTCTGGACGTCGTTGCCTTCCTGGGACACCTTGTCTCCGAGGGTCTTGATGCCGCTATTTATGAAAGAACCCAGAACTTTCGCGATTTAACCTGGGGAAGAGAAGGTGAAGGCTTTGAACTGGCCATTGAAGTAGCCATACCGGAAGATCGACGCACTCTTCTTAAAGATAGAAGCTTCGAAACTATTCGGTATGAAGTTTCATTAAAGATCGATTCCAAATCAGGAGAGATTGAAATAAAAGAAGAAAAGGTCGTTTTAAAAAAGCATTCACTGAATCAAAAACCTGATATGTATACTCAACGATCCCTTTTTCCTGTATTTAACAAAAATCTCCCAAACACTATCATTTCCCCAAAATCGAAAAAAATAGAATCTCGCACAATTGTTACTAAAGGTTCTAAAGGTAACGATAATTTCTATTCGGAAGTTCACCCTGAATCAGGAAAAGGATGGGCACCATCCTTTAAATTAGGCCCGAGAAAATCGGCGTTAGGTAACCTCCCGGAAGATGAATCGAAATTTCCCGTGTCGACATGGCTTAAGAAATTCTTGATTGATGGGATACAGAAAATCATACTGAATAGTTTATTGATACGTAAAGCCAGTCCCCCTGGCCAGCTACGGGGATTCAAACCGGATGGCTCGAATTTGCCCTGGGTAATCCATGATCTTCAACAAAAACACCCTGAAAATTTCCATAATTGGATCGACCACTTACGAACAGCCCTCCCGGATATTGAGGATATTAAAACCATAGAAAGACCTGAAGATAAACACCGCTACCTGGTGCTCAAGTACCGGGGTGGGCTGGAAGTTCCTTCCTGGATGGCATCCGACGGCACCCTACGGCTCCTGGCGCTCACGTTACCCGCTTACTTGCCCGGGTTAACCGGTGTATACTTAATCGAAGAACCGGAGAACGGTATACACCCACGGGCGGTAGAAACCGCTTTTCAATCGCTTTCTTCTGTTTATCAAACCCAGGTCTTATTAGCCACCCATTCCCCTGTTATTCTCAGTATGGTGGATGCAGATAAAATATTGTGTTTTGCAAAGACAGAAACAGGAGAAACCGATATCGTCCGGGGCAGCGACCACCCGAAACTTAGAGAATGGAAAGGCGAAACCAATCTAGGGGAACTCTTTGCCGGGGGCGTCCTGGGATGAATTGCGAACAGGAAAGTTATGACCTCGTGGTATTGGTTGCCGATAGAAACATGGAAAACTCTATCAACGGTATTTTAGAAAGACCGGAGGCCATTCGAATCAAGCAAATAAAATCTGAGATTTACATTCATCCACATAGGGATCCGGGCTGTCTAAATAAAGGGCACGATTTTTTACGACCTTTTGTAAATCGCTGCCGGCACGCATTGGTCATATTTGATAAAGAAGGCTGTGGAAAAGAAAAGTTAACCAGGGAAGCGCTGGAAATCCAAATGGAAGATAATTTGAAGCTATCGGGATGGGGAGAGCGAGCGGCTGCTGTCGTAATTGACCCGGAGTTGGAGAATTGGTTATGGAGCGATTCACCTGAGGTAGATTTGGCGCTTGGTTGGAAAGGGAGAACTCCACCGCTTCGCCGGTGGCTGGAGGAAAAGGGGTTTTTGACCGGCAATTCAGTTAAACCGTCACATCCGAAGGAAGCGGTGGAAAGCGCATTGAGAACAGCATATCAACCCAAGTCATCTTCTATTTACCACCGAATTGCAAAATCAGTCAGTTTGAAACGGTGCCAGGACCCGGCATTCTTAAAATTAAAAGACAAACTTTACCAGTGGTTTGGTTTATAAATACTTTTAGGTCTATAAAAGAATTGGTTTTCTTTCAAAATTTGTGGGTAGAAACCTGGGGAGGAAGGGATTAATAAAATGTATTGACAGGAGTATCCTTTTGTAATATTATTCTAAAAGACGGAGGTAATATATTATGGAACGCGTTATGAAAACCGTAAGGTTTCCTGCTGAGGTCTTGAAAGAGATACGTCCGATAATGAGGGAGAAAAAAATGAATTTTACAGCTTTTGTAATTGAAGCGATTCATAACTACCTCAGGATATTACGATATAAAGAGGGAATTAATTCCAGTTTTGGGGCCTGGAAAAATAATGATCACCCGGAATTAAAAGGTGGCGTAGATCATAATATCGGGAATTTAAGAAAAGCCAGGACTTTTTGAGCTCAATGATTGTATAATCGCAGCAACAGCAATCAAATTTAAACAGGTCCTGGTAACTCGAAATTCAAAGCATTACCCTGACGAACGATTAACACTGTTTGTACCGGATTATCCATTAAATCGGTAACAAGGAAAGGAATTTTTTTGTGTGTTCGCTTTCTTTTGTCTGTGTCCGTCCGTGTAAGTCCGTGGCCTTGTTTTTCTGTAATACTATTTGGCAATTTCTGGTTTTTTTAGCTAGAATTTTCAAGCAACGGTCTGGAAAACGTTTATAGAAAAGCATAACAGACCCCAAAAAATGGCTGTAATTATTTTTCTTTTTTATTTTTATCCTATTTATCCCGATTGCCAGCCATTGACATAATTTCGCCAGGGGGACATGGAAAGGTGGTGGTTGGGGGGTTTGGGTGATAGGCGGATAAGGAGGTGCCTAATTCCCCCCAATTTAATTAGC
>JAUPLE010000143.1 GCA_030837085.1 Acidobacteriota bacterium
AATGCTTGAAAACCCTGGCCGGGCATACTTCATATGTAAACAGCGCGGTTTACAGCGGGGATGAGAAAAAAATCCTATCCACTTCTACTGATCAAACCATCAAAGAGTGGGACTCAAGGACGGGCCAATGTATGAAAACCCTGGCCGGCCATACGTTCATTGTAAACAGCGTGGTGTACAGCGCCGATGGGGAAAAAATTCTATCCGCTTCCTGGGATAAAAACATCAAAGAGTGGGACGCAGGAACAGGCGAGTGCTTGAAAACCCTGGCCGGGCATTTGGATGCAGTTAACAGTGCTGTATACAGCCCGGATGGCAAAAAAATCCTTACCGCTTCTTTTGATAACACTATCAAAGAGTGGGATGCGGAAACAGGAGAATGTATACAAACCCTGCCTGGGTATCTTAGTTATTTTGGTAGTGCTGTGTATAGCGCCGGCAGCAAAAAAATCCTTTCCGCTTCTGATGATGAAACCATCAAAGAATGGGACGCAGGAACGGGGGAATGCTTGAAAACCCTGGCCGGGCATACGAATGGAGTTAGCAGTGCAGTGTACAGCGCCGATGGGGAAAAAATCCTATCTGCTTCTTTTGATAACACAATCAAAGAGTGGGACGCGGCCACCGGCCAATGCCTTAAAACCCATAAACAAAAAGATAACTCCAAAATCCCCGGATACCCACCCAACGATACCATTATAAAACTAGAAACAGAAGGGAATAAAATCTATTTGCCGGATACCATCATTAAAGGTAAAGTACGTAAATTAATCAATATCCCCGGTCTTTTCATCCAGGGGTGTTCCTTTCAAAATCTGGAAGAGGGGAGTAAATGGACCGAAAAGGGCCTAGCGATTTTGAAGCAATATGGGGGTAAATTCTAATCAAAACGAAAGAAACGAAAGATATCCGTTTCAAAAAACTCCGATTTGGTGTAAAATGTAACCTGGATAAAAAAGGAAATTAAAATGAAATATGTGTATGTCGATAACTTCAGGGGATTTCAGGATACCCTGATCCCTATAAAAAAAGTAAACTTTTTGATCGGCGAAAACAGCACCGGTAAAACCTCGATTCTATCACTCCTTAACTTGCTATCCGCCCCCCAATTCTGGCAACAGTATGAATTCAATACGGATCAGGTTGAAATGGGGAATTTCAAAAATATTGCGAGTATACAGTCGAAGAACCTGGATAATTTTCGAATCGGCTTTTTAATGGATGAATCAGTGACAAAAGATAAAAATAATGCTGCGCTTGTTTTACTGACCTTTTCCAACGAGAAGGACCTGCCATTTCTATCGCAGTTCAATTACCTTGATCAGCAGGTTGAAATGGAGTTTAAAATCTCGGAAGGGTCCATTATGCACTGGAGTGAGGTTGCTAAGAATATCGACCTTTCACCGGCTGGAGTACTGGAAAAAATAGATAATTGGGGAACAGACGTCGACGATAAAAAATTAAAACCAGTAACAGACTTCCCTTCTTTCAAAAAAGTTAGAATGCCTCCCATGTTTTATTTCTTTATAACGGATGTATATTTGAAAAGAGTAAAAGATAAAGATTCCACTCCTCCATTTTCGCCATTTCAACCCCTAACGCAGGGTGTTTTGGCACCTTTCATCTGGATAGCGCCAATACGCAGCAAACCCAGGCGCACTTACGACCGGTTTAAATATACGTTTTCACCCGAAGGCGAGCATTCACCGTATTTAATAAAACAGTTATTAACAGATGGAAAGTCCCGGAAATCATTTTTAAGGTTCATCGAGGATTTTGGCGTTGAAAGTAATTTGCTGAACTCCGTCGCTATCACCTCTTTTGGAAACGATCCTTCGTCTCCATTTGAATTAATGGTACGGTTAAATGAAAAACTCATCAACATCAATTATGTCGGGTACGGCATATCGCAGTGTTTGCCTTTGTTGGTAGAGTTGTTTTCCCGTGAAAAAAGCGCATGGTACGCTGTCCAGCAGCCGGAAGTTCATTTACACCCCAAGGCCCAGGCCGCGTTGGGAAGCTTGATTCACAACCTGGCGCTTACCGAAGACAAAAACTTTTTAATCGAAACGCACAGCGACTATATCATCGACAGGTTCCGTTTGAACTGCCGGCGAGACGCCAAAGCTAAAATCGATTCCCAGGTGCTTTACTTCGAAAGAACACAACAGGGTAATACCGTCTACCCGGTAGATATCGAAGAAAGTGGAAACTATTCGGAAAATCAACCGAAGTCCTTTCGAGATTTTTTTGTAAAGGAACAGATGGACTTACTGTCGTTGGATTAAGATCGAATGTGAAATGTGCATCATTATCGACACCAATGTATTTGGCGATGTGTTCAATAAAGAAAGTAAATCCCATCTCAAATTTGAGCCGGTAATAAATTGGATTCTAAAGGGAAAAGGAAAAATCGTTTACGGCGGTACAAAATACAAAAAAGAATTGGGAACTGCTAAAAAATATTTTAAATTACTGTTAGAATTTGAAAAAATGAACAAGGTAGTTAGGGTCGATGATGAGAAGGTCGACGCCAGGGAGATAGAAATCAAAAAAGAGAACCGGCGCCGCAATTTTAATGATGAACATATAATTGCCATAGTCATCGTATCCGGGTGTGTGTTGGTATGTACAGATGATAAAAAAGCTATGCCTTTTATTAAAGACCCGGCTTTTTATCCGAAACACTGCAAAAGGCCTAAAATATATTCGGAGAAATGTAATAAGAACTTACTGACCGACTGCAACATCGCGCCGATATGTAAAGAAAAGAAAAAAGCTTTGGGATAAGCGAGCCAATGGAGCAAAGAAGGTCTGGCGATTTTGAAGCAATATTATGATCCTATAGTTACAGCCAGGGAAACCGCCGGGATTGTCTGCCAGGGTGATGCCAGGAAATACTACCGGTTTCGCCCCGCCAGGTTTTACGGCGGCATTGCCACTGCCGATTGTGTCGGCTGCAACCTGCGCTGCCTCTTCTGCTGGTCATGGAAAAATATAACAAACCCCGGGAAAGTCGGCTATTTCTATACACCGGACGAAGTTGCCGAAAAACTTGTAAAAATCGCACGCGATAAAGGATTTCGACGCATTCGCATCAGCGGTAATGAACCCACCATCGCACGGGAACACCTCCTCAGAGTTCTTGCCCTGGTTCCCGCTGATATCCAATTTATTCTTGAAACCAACGGCATCTTGATCGGCCACGACAAAACGTATGCCAACGATTTATCGAAATTCAAAAACCTTTACGTGCGGGTTAGTTTGAAAGGTACAAATGAAAAAGAATTTTCATCATTAACCGGTGCCAATCCCATGGCTTTTGAACTTCAATTGAACGCATTGGCCAATCTTTATCAAGCCGGCGTCAAAGCCCATCCAGCAGTAATGGCCAGTTTCTCTTCGCAAGAGAATATAAAAACCCTTCAAAAAAGATTGGGAAAGATCAATAGGGCATTTGAAAAAATAGAGATTGAGGAACTTTCACCTTATGGAGGAGCAATGTCTCGCCTGCCACGAAAAGGCCGCGGCGCGGCCCCCCTAAGAAGGCTCTAAGGGCCATATCGCGGCGCACTTATTGGTGCGCCGCGAATTAAAATTAATGCCGGAATTTTCATGGTCTCCGGGTGACGGGTGACGGGTGACGGGTGACGGGTGACAATGAGCCGTCATGATTGGCTGCCCCCAGTTCTTTCTCAATCATCCTGTTCATCCTGTAAATCCCGGTTCGGACAATGGAAGTGGAAAAAATTGGCCGGTCTTATAATCCACCTGGAAAAAGGAAGCCAATGGAGCGAAAAGGGGCTGGAGATTTTGAAGCAATACCATGAACGAGTGGAATAATGAATGATGAATGATGAAGAAAGCTGGAAAAGAAAGGATAGAAGAAGAAAAAACAAGGGAAGCGAGGCAGAAGTTTGCCGTTCAAGTGATGGAAGATTGAATGACCCGGCGCATGAAAAATCTAAAAATTCGGACTGAGTGTTGACAGATGACCCGGATCGGTTTATACTTATAGAGGAGTACATAATGATCAGCAAAATGGAAGATAAGAAGATACATATCGTGTTTGATATCGGTGAGTATGAACCGGAAGTTATGGACTTCCTGACGCTTCTTGATATCACTTCAAAAAGTAAAGCTTCGGATGAAGATATTGACGAATTGGCTGAAGAAATAAAACAAAAGTGGTGGGAAGATAATAAAGAGAGTTTCCTTGGTGAAAGCTGTAATTGATACCAACATTATTTTTTCGTCTCTTCTAAAAAGAGAATCCAAAATAAAATCATTCATTCTTGATCCCTCAAACGAATTGTATTGCTGTAATTTTTCATTTATCGAACTATTCAAGTATAAGGATAGAATCGAGAAGATATCCGAATTAGATTTTGACGATATTATCGATTCGATGAGGATTTTATTTTCAAAGATCAGTTTCATTCGAGAAAAGGCCATTCCTCCTGAAATTGCTAAAGAAGCATATAAGCTATGCTCTGATATCGATGAGAAAGATACGCCCTTTATTGCCCTGGCTTCATTTCTCGATATCCCTTTAATAACAAGAGACAAAAAATTAATTAGTGGCTTGAAGAGAAAACGATTCAGAAAGGTAATTCCACTCGATTCAGTCTTGGTGTAAAAATTTGCCGGCTTTAGCCAGGTAAACGGTCAGGGCCCCCCGGCTTTCCCCAGGAGCGCCGACACATAATTCCGCTACGTTTTTTTTTAATTCCTTTGTTATCCTGTTTCCTTTTATTTTTTTGATCAATGGGATTTGTTTCGGATTTCGAAATTCTTATCTTAGTGGCATTCCTGGCTGTCACCAACATAAAAAGAATGCCGCAGTTTTATCGTGAGTATAGCCATCTTGATTTTATTAGCCCACAAGCTGTGGGCCAATTGCAAACATCCCGGTTAGAGGAGCAATGTCTCGCCTGTCATTAAAATAGCCACAAAGGCACGAAGGCACAAAGGTTCACCAAGGGGTTTTATTATTAAAAAATTCTTGGTGTCTTGGTGCACCGTCTCTTGGTGGCAAACATTTTCATGTTCTCCGGGTGAAGGGTCACGATGAGACGTTATACCTCATACGACGTGAGGAAATGGCTATGTAACACGCGGAAATGTGCATGCAGCGCGTAGAAATGTTTATGCGGCTGCGAAAGATGTCATTGCGGCTAGAGGAAATGTTTATGTGGCTGCGGAAGATGGCAATGCGGCTATAGGTAACGTCATTGCGGCTAGAGGAAATGCTTATGCGGCTACGGAGAATGTTCATGTAGCTACGGAAGATGGCCATGTAGCTATGGAAGATGGCGGTGTGGCTATAGGAAATATTTATGCAGCTATGGAAGATGGCAATGTAGCTACGGAGAATGGCACTGCGGCTATAGAAAATGTTTATGCGGCTACGGAAGATGTTCATGTAGCCATGAAGGATGGCATTACGGCTATCGGAAATATTCATATAACTATAGTGAATATCCATGTGGCCACGGAAGGCGTTCATGTAACTACGAAAGATGTTTATGCAGCTATTTGAAATGTGCACACGGCTAGAGAAAACGTTCAGTCGGCACAAAATATTTAATAAAATAGAACTTTCTCCCGATATATCCGTATAACACTTAATTAAAACTGTGAGGTAAACTATGGATAGAAAAACATTGCTCAAAAACATCGGCCAGAAATTGAAGGATATCCGCAACTCCTTAAAATTAGAAGGCTTCAAAATGGCCGACCGCATCGGCGCATATCGAACCAGCTACCGCCACTACGAAATGGGCGATAGGGCTCCCCAACTCACTTGCCTATACCACTTAGCTCATACCGACAATATCTCCCTCGACTGGCTGATCGTCGACCGCGGCCCTAAATTCTATAAAGATAAAGAAACGATACCTGAACCCCCTAAGGAAACGGAAACCCTTCCTTCTATCGCCCATGAAAAATACGAAAAAGAACTCCTGGAACATATGGAACAGGACCCTTTACTGCGCCATGAAGTCCTGCTAATGTTTTACAAATACAGAAAAGACCAGGAAGTGTGAATCAGGAAAAAAAGGAAGAACGAAAGATCGAAAAAAACAATCTTTAATCTGTGTCAATCAGTGTAATCTGTGGACAAAAAACCTTCGTGTTAATTCGTGTAATTCGTGGGCTTGTTTTTTATTCCTTATATTCTCCAAGCTCTACACTGACCTTAAAACGCCCGGCTTCAGCTTCCTTATTAATCGTTTCATCTACGATTAAAACCGGGGCTGTCTCGGCATTGGTGGAATCCATAATATAAGAGGTCATCAACTTTACCGAATCCAGGTCGGTTTGCAAACCGCGAACCTCGATTTTGGCTGCCGGTCTTTTTTGCGAAACCTTATTGGTGGTCTTAAAACCCCGGACTTTCGAAATCACCTCGGTGGCTGCCGCGAAACTTTCTACGCTAACAGGGTCCGCTACTGCCGCCGCTTCTTCGATTACCGGCCAGGCAGCTTTGTGAATAGAAAGAGACTCTTCCTTATAACGCCAGGACCAGATTTCCTCGGTAATAAACGGCATAAAGGGCGCAAACAACCTTAAGAAAGTCCGGAACGACCAATTTAACGTCGCCAGCGCGGAATTACTCTCAGCCGTGGCGCCGGCTTTGTAGGCATTGGCCTTTACCATTTCCAGGTAATTGTCGCAGAAATTCCAGAAAGCATCTTCCGTATATTGCAGCGCCGTGGTGTAATCATAATCTTCAAAAGCGTCGGAGGCCCGTTCGATGACATCTTTAAGAATGGATATCCAGGCCCGGTCGCATTCGGTGCATACCTGGTCCAAGGAGAAATCATCAACCGGCCTATTGGCCGCATCCAACTGGGTTAATATCAGCTTGGAAGCATTGAACAGTTTGATAACCAATTTACGGCCGATTTTGAAAGGGGTTTCATCAAACGCCGAATCTACGCCCAAACGACCGCGGCCGGCCCAGTAACGGAAGACATCGGACGAATGCTGATTCAACAATGATTCGGGCGTGACCACATTCCCTTTGGACTTGCTCATTTTCTTTCGGTCCGGGTCCAGGATAAAGCCACTGATGGCCGCATGGGTCCAGGGAATCTTCTTCTCGTGCATCCAGGCCTTAACAATGGTGTAAAAAGCCCAGGTACGAATTATATCATGGGCCTGCGGCCTTAAATCCATGGGGAAAAGTTTTTGATGACGCCCATCATCGACGCCCCAGTGACTGGAAATCTGGGGGGTCATCGAAGACGTGGCCCAGGTATCCATGACATCCTGCTCACCCCGGAAACCTCCCGGTTTATCTCGCTGTTCCTCTGAATAGCCCTGCGGGACATCGGTCAACGGATCAATGGGTAAATCCTTTTTCCCCGGTAATATTGGGTGTAGATAATCCAATTGACCGTTTTCCAGCACCGGATACCATATGGGTAAAGGCACACCGTAGTAACGCTGCCGGCTGATGCACCATTCCTGGTTTAACCCTGCGACCCAGTGTTCATACCGGGTGCGCATATGATCCGGATACCATTTTATTTTAGACCCCAGTTCCTGGAGTTCCTGTTTAAATTCAAGGATTCTAATAAACCACTGCCGGCTGGGAATAAATTCCACCGGGTTATAGCCTTTTTCATAGAAGCGTACCGTATGGGTAATCGGTTTCGGTTCGCCGATCATGGCCGCACCGTTCCCATCGGCGGCGCTGCCGGGTTCCGAAAGTAATTGTACCATTTTTCCTTTGGCCGCTTTCACCGTTAGGCCGGCCAATTGGTCATAGGCTTTTTGGGCGGCGTCCGGGTCCAGGCTTTCAAAAGTGTCCTGGCCGAATTTAATTTTCATAAACCGGCCGTCCATCCCGATGAGTTGGCGGATGGGTAATTTGGATTTGCGCCACCATTCTACGTCGGCCAGGTCGCCAAAGGTACAGATCATCAGGATGCCGCTGCCTTTTTCCGGGTCCGCGTGTTCACTGGGAACAATGGGCACCGGGACCCTGAACAGGGGTGTAATGGCTTTTTTGCCGAAGAATTTTTTATACCGTTCATCGTCCGGGTGGGCGGCCACAACGATGCAGGCGCCCAGGAGTTCCGGTCGAGTGGTCGAAATAACAAACTCGCCGCCGCCTTCCACGCCGAACCTGAGGTCGTGAAAAGCGCCCGTGATTTCGCGGTCTTCCACTTCGGCCTGGGATACGGCTGTTTTAAAGTCCACATCCCACATGGTGATAGACTCCGTATTATAAGCCAGGCCCTTTTCCACCAGTTCCAGGAACGAAAGCTGGGAAATACGGCGAGAATGGCTGCCGATGGTGGTATAGATAAGCGACCAGTCCACGGAAAGGCCCAGTTTTCGCCAGGTGTTTTCAAAAGCTTTTTCGTCTTCGGCGGTAATAATTTCGCAGGCGTCGATGAAATTTTTGCGGGAAATAGAGGTTACTTCTTTGGTTTTATTGCGGTCCGGTTTCCAATCCGGGTTAAAAGGAAGATGCGCTTCGCAGCGAATATTAAATACATTTTGCGCCCGGCGTTCCGTGGGTAAGCCGTTATCGTCCCAGCCCATGGGGTAGAAGATATTTTTCCCGCGCATACGGTGGTAACGGACGATCATATCGGTTTGGGCGTAGCTGTAAGCATGGCCCACATGGAGCGAACCGGAAACAGTGGGCGGCGGCGTATCCACGACGTACGTGTTTTCCCTGGGAATTTGGGGGTTCCAGCGGTATATGCCTTGTTTATCCCATTCCTGCTGCCATTTGGTTTCTACTTCGAAATGTTCATAATCTTTTGGGTATTTGTTTTCATTATCGGTCATATATTATTCCTCGGTCTTTGAAAGCGTTAAGGTATATTTTATCCTAAAACCGTCTATTTTTCAACCAAAACTTGACATTCATATGCCGTTGTTGTAAAACTAATTTCGTTTTGGAGGTAATCATGAAAGAAGAAGATATTTTTACCATGGATCGACGTCGGTTCATAAAAAATACCGCCATAGGGCTGGCGTTTTTACCCACGCTGGGTTTTGGACCTTTAAAGGCTGGAGAAAATAAAAAAATAACAAAAGTTGCCTTGATTAAAACGACTGACCGAGCGGAAGGAGTCAAGGAAGTCCTACAGATTTTAGATTTCCCTACTGTAAAAAATAAACGAGTATTTATCAAACCCAACTTTAATACATCAGACCCAACACCCGGTTCGACCCATAACGATACCCAGAGCCGGTTGATTCTTGAAATGCAAAACCGGGGCGCCGTGGAAATAACTGTAGGAGACCGCAGCGGCCCGGCGGCCACCAAAAGCGTCTTGGAAGAGAAAGGAATCTTTGAGTTGGCTAAGAAATTGAATTTTAAAGTAATCAATTTCGAAGAGTTACCGGAAGCGGATTGGGTAAACTTTAATCCCCCGGGCTGCCATTGGGAGAAAGGGTTTTCCCTGGCCCGGCCGGCAGTTGAGGCCGAATACCTGGTTTTCACCCACTGTTTGAAGACGCATCAATATGGCGGCGTTTTTACCCAGTCATTAAAATCAACCGTGGGAATGACCCCGAAATCGTTGATGCGTGAACTTCATACTTCGCCGCATATGCGGAAAATGATCGCCGAATTGAACCAACCCTTTAAGCCCCGATTATTGGTAATGGACGGAATCGAAGCTTTTGTAGACGGCGGCCCCATGAAGGGCACGGTCAAGAGGGCCGATATCATCGTTGCCGGTTATGACCGCGTGGCCATGGATGCCGTGGGTGTGGCCATTCTAAAAGAATTGGGTTCTAATGAAGCCATTATGGGTCGGAAAATATTCGAACAAGAACAAATTGCGCGGGCAGTGGAGTTAGGTTTAGGAGTATCCGCTCCCGGGCAGATCGAGCTTGTTACCGCCGATAAAGCCGGTTGGGATTACGCCAAAAAAATAAAAACCATTTTAGCCAACGGGTAACGGTTGTATTACTTGAATATCTCCGGCGCCTCGGGCAAGTTCAACCACACAGTGAATTTGTTATAGATTCTCGCTAATTTTTGCGCCGGTTCAATGCTTTCCGGAGCGTCTTTCAATACTTTGTTGAAATTGGAATTCTCATCTTCCAGCTTCATTAAAAATCGTCCCAGTTTATTAAAAGGTTTTATTAGTTCCTTTTTATTCGGTTCCAGGTTCAGTTCATCCAGGCTATCTTCAATTTTATTTAATTCTTTTTCATTTTCCGGGCCGACGTCGATCAATATTGCTTTTAATGCATCAAAGGAAGAGCGGATGGAAGCTAAATCAACCTTTATATCGATATTGACGGCTATATCCGGTTTCGCTTCTTGCTTTAAATTAACAAGAAGTGGATTATATGCAGGGATATTCACATGGAACCAATCGGTGGAAATATGGAATACAGGTTCTTTACCTGAGATTTCTTTGGTAAGTTTTACAATAGTGCGTATCCCCTGTCCTTCGTTCTGGGCATATTCAAGTTCCACCATGAACCAGGCCAGGGAAGGGTTTCGCCAGGCAGTGAATATCTCGTCGTTCCGTATATCCTCAATGCTAATTGCTGCACAAGGTCCTCCGGGACTGACGATGTCGATTCGATCTTCAAATACTGTAACCCTAACCGGTTCGTATAGATGATAATCCCGGTGAACAAAGGCATTGACAATAGCTTCCTGGATCGCCTGTTCGGAGAAACGCCACTTGTTTGTTTTACCGCTCAAAAATGATTGAGTTTTATCGATGTCCATTCCCATATACAACTGGAGACGCATCATCAAGTCTCTAATCAATGCAGGAATGGGGCCATAAAGCACAAATCGCTGACTTCGCTCTGAGGCCTTATCTTTACCCCGGTAAACGGAAAAAATAGCGTAAGCGCCGCGAAAAAAACGATGAGGCTCTCGGCCGAATAATAAAAGTGTAAAATTACGGGGAACTACCCGGCTTGAACCACCCGGTGGGTGCGTCACCAGGCACTCGACATCACCCCGAAACCGGATATCCGGTTCCAGGTATTTTTCGACCGGCTGCGGCAGTTTCCTCTTTCCAAGAAATTCCTTGAGCGCCATAAGATCGATGTCATCGATGGTTGCATCAGGGTGGGTCTGGTCCAGGTATGGCGGCCAAATTTTCTTACGCTCCAGCAATTGAGGTATCAAGCCATCGGCAGGCCGGGTTTGATCGTTTATGCGGATATAATAATTCACATCTTCGTTTTTAGTCCTATACCGGTGGGCGTACCTGGAACTGGTAACGGAAAACACCAGTATCCTGCGTGAAGCGTCATTTTCGACAGGATAATCGCTTACTTCCGGTGTTAACGGTGGATCGACATACCGGTGACAATAATCCAGGACTTTATTCTTTATTTCTTTAAATCGTTTTTCGTCCAGCCCGATTACCACTGCCGCAGGCGCTGCGGATTCGTTTTTTTCTTCTTTAAGCCCACACAGCACGCGTCCACCGCCAACTTGCTGGAAATCGTTTGCAAACGCACAGAGCGTTTTTACGACGTCCTGGGGATTGGCAACCTGTTCTTTCCATTCGACCCTTGCGCTTTCCCGCTGAACTAACCGATTCCAATCCATTTTTTCACCTTTTCCATGAAGGTTTTTGAATCTCCGTACAGCCTGATAAGAAGTTTGTATTTATTCATGGTTATATTTTATAAGAAAAAAGGTCTAATTTCAAGATGATGTGTTCGCTAAATTTAGGGTGAACTGGAATAAAAAATAATTCCAGTTGAAATTTTTTTTTTTTTTTTATAAAATGTAACATTGGTAAAAATGAAAAAATCGGAGCCATTGTCACTGTCATTTTTGTCAAGAGCCGCAAAAAAATCCCGGGAGGTACTGGGAGATTAAAATGAAAGAACACTATTCCATTCTAATTGTCGATGATGAAGTCGCCATGAGAGAATTGATGAAAAAGATTCTTAACCAGGTGGAATATACCTTTAGCGAAGCCCGGACAGTGGCAGCCGCCAACCGATTATTGGAAAAAAGAAAATATGATTTAATACTACTGGATTTGATGCTCCCCGATGGTTCCGGTATGGACATATTAGAAAAAATTTCCGTGGAATACCGCAACCGGGTCATTATCGTATCCGGGGCAGGAACCGTCGATATAGCAGTGGAAGCTATGAGAAACGGCGCCTTCGATTTTATCAAAAAACCCCTGGATAATAAAGCACTATCCGCTACCGTAAGTAAAGCCCTACAATTGAACCAACAATTGGATGATTTCCGGACATTAAAAGATAAATTAAGCGACAGGTCGCGCATCGATGAAATCATTTACAAGAGCCGCAGTATGGGGGAAGTCGTTCAAAAAGCCAAAGAATGCGCCCATTCCAACAAAACAGTGCTTATTACCGGCGAGACCGGCACCGGTAAAGAACTCATCGCCCGCGCCATCCATTATTCCTCCGAGCGAAGTCAAAATCCGTTTATCACCTTCAACTGTTCCGCCATTCCCGTCGGCCTGGCCGAATCCGAATTGTTCGGCTTCGAAAAAGGCGCCTTCACGGGTGCGGATAAACCTTTCCAGGGCAAATTTTTCCTGGCCGATAAAGGCACAATTTTCCTCGACGAGATCGGCGACCTTCACCCTGAAATACAACCCAAACTCCTGCGGGTGCTGGAAAACGGTGAGATTTTCCCACTAAAAAGCGCCCAACCCAGGACCCTTAATATCCGCGTTATTGCTGCCACCAACCGGGACCTGGAGGAAAATGGAGACAACTGCCAATTTAGAAAAGACCTGTATTTTCGCCTCCAGCAGGTAGTGATAGAGATTCCCCCCCTCAGGAAAAGAAAACCCGATATTCTCCCGCTGGTGGAATATTTTGTTAATTTGAATAATCTCACCCGCTCAAAACAAGTAGAAGAGATCGATGAAGAAGTCCGGGAGATACTGCTGAAGTATCCCTGGCCCGGCAATGTCCGCGAGTTGAAGCATGCCGTAGAAGAGATTATGTCTGTCATCACATGCCCAAAAATCAAAGTTGAACATCTACCTTCACGATTTTTAAAGCACCACGAAGCCATACTGCCGGAGGGCTCTTTTCTGAAGCTGCAGGACCTGGAAAAGAATCATATCTTGTGTGTACTGGGAGCCACCCGGTACAATCTCCAGAAAACCGCTAAAATCCTGGGCATCGGTCGCCCCGTTCTCTACCGAAAAATGAAAAAATATAAAATCAAAAGGATAAAATGACACCTGTTAACCCTAATGGCTTAAGTAAAAAGACGTGGGAAAAACTATTTTGTTACTATTGCGGTAACCGCTTAACGGATAAGCAAATCGAGGGTCAAACCCGGTTGTTTTGCGGCCGCTGCAATCGCCCCATCTATGAAAACCCCCTCCCTGCCACTGCCGCCGTGGTGTTCAATGAAAACCACGAAATCCTTTTGGTGAAGCGCAACGTGGAACCGAAAATAGGCGAATGGTGCCTGCCGGGCGGGTTCGTGGAATTGTTCGAAGACCCGGAAAAAGCATGCCTGAGAGAACTAACGGAAGAAACCGGGCTGGAAGGCGAAATCGACTACTGGGCCGGGAATGTCTTAAGCGACAGCCCCATCTATAAATCCGTGATCGTCATGGGTTACGGCATCAAGAACGTCCATGGTCAATTGAAAGCCGGCGACGACTGCGACAGCGCCGCGTTCTTTAAACCCGGAGCTACAATGCCCCCCATCGCCTTTCGCAGTCACCTCAAAATACTGGAAAACGCCCTGGCCGGGGAAACGAAACATAATAACGCCCGAGCTGGAAGTGTTTCCCTGGATTTAAGTAATCCCGGCTGTTTCGGCGCTTATGTGATTACTTCCGGCGACCACCTGGAAATGGCAAGGGAAGCATGCCGGGCCGGAGCCAGGGTATTACAATACCGGGATAAAAAGGCCGAGCGGGGTGAGATGTTAAAAATAGCTCAGGAAACCAGGAAAATCACTACTGCCGCCAATAACGTGTTTATAGTTAATGATTATATAGATATAGCACTGCTGGCCGGGGCTGACGGCGTTCACCTGGGCCAGGACGATATTCCTATCGCCGAGGCCCGGAAAATCACTCCCCCGGATTTTATTATCGGCGTCTCTACCCATTCACTGTCCCAGGCCCTGGAAGCGGAAAAACAAGGCGCCGATTACATCGGCTGCGGACCGGTGTTTGCCACTCCCACCAAGGAAAGTTACCCCCCCATCGGGCCGGAGACTGTGAAACAGGTAATCGAATCCGTCCATATCCCGGTGGTAACCATCGGCGGCCTGGACCTGGATAATATCCCGTTACTGCGCAAGGTAGGAGCCAGGAATTTCGCCATGGTCAGGGCGTTTCAAAAAAATACACGAACAGTAGTTGAAAAAATAAACCAGGAGATAATATGAAAAAGAGACTTGTATTTTTTGTACTGGTGATTTCGTTTTTATGGTTGATTTCCGGGATATCCGGGGAATCGGAATTCATTACTTACCTGGACCAGGCGATTAAATCAGCCGATATTTTTACCCTGGTGGATACCCTGGCATCGCCCCAATATGAGGGCCGCCTGACAGGGACCGAAGGCTACGATAAAGCAGTTCAACTGGCCGCCGATTATTTTAAAAAATACGGCATCCAGTCCATGGACGGTAATGACACCTATACCCAATTGTTCCCCGTGTCCTATACCAAAGTCTATGAAAGTAAACTCACTGTGCATGTGAAAAATAAAAAAGGAAAGGAAGAAGTCATCGAGTGTCAGTATTTCAAAGATTATTACCCCATGAATTTCAGCGGCAGCGGTAATGTTTCCGGGGAAATCGTGTTTGCCGGTTTTGGCATCACTGCGCCTGAATTCGAGTATGATGATTATATAGGCATCAATGTCAAAGGAAAAATAGCAATGGTTATCAAAGGGGCGCCCAAAGAAAAACCGGGTGAAGACTGGTCAACTTATGATGATCATAATTTCCGCACAAAGAATGCAATGAAACACGGCGCAGTGGGTTTATTATATATATATTCCGCCCGGGGCAATCCCAACGGCGCTTACCTGGAAGGATTCCCTATGCTTTCCATTGAAGAGAACCTGGCGGATCGGATACTGGAAAAATACCAGAAGACAGTTAAATCATTAAAAGAACTTTTGATGCAAAGACGGAGAACATCCTTTGCCACGGATGAAACCGCGGAGTTAATGGTAAAAAGTGAAAATTTCCAGGGGAACGGCGCCAATGTTGTGGGCTATATCCCGGGTTCCGATGAACTTTTAAGAAATGAATTTATCGTCGTGGGAGCGCACCTGGACCATTGCGGTATGTGGCCGCAATTAACCCCGGGCGCGGATGACAACGCTTCGGGTTCAGCCGCGGTTTTAACCATTGCCCGGGCCCTGGGAACATCAAAATACAAATCCAAACGAAGCGTATTATTTATTCTTTTTGGCGGCGAAGAAATGGGACTGTTGGGTTCAACATATTTTGTTTCCCATCTGCCGGAAAAGGTAAAAAAGATTAATTTTGTTTTCAACCTGGATATGGTGGGCTCCGGACCCGATGTCTTTATTTTACGCCTGAAAAATTACCCGGAAATGGAAAAGATCATTATGGAAACGCCGAGGAAATTGCACTTGAACTGTCATATCACCGGGAATCAGGTAACTGAAAAAGGACGGGGCGGCAGTGACCATGCGCCGTTTGTTGAAAAAAGGATTCCCGCTGTTTCGATTTTTTCAGCAGGCAGTAAGCATATGGGTTATCACAAAGCGGATGATACTATTTACTGGATCACGCCGAAAATTATGGAAGATATCGCTAAGATTGTCTCTTATACGGTGATGCGATTAGCAGCCGATTAGCACGCCTTCCGTCACTTGAATGGAAGGAGAGAAGGTGAGAAGGTGAGAAAGTGAAAAAAAATATACCATATTCGATACCTTATATCGATGACCGTGAGATTGCAGAAGTGGTCAAGGTATTAAAGGGAAAGTGGATTACCACCGGTTCCGAGGTGAAGAAATTCGAAGCGCAGATGAAAAAATACCTGGGGGTAGGAACAGCCATAGCCGTATCTTCGGGAACGGCGGCCCTGGAGATATCCCTGGCGGTTCAAGGCGTACGTGAAGGCGACGAGGTGTTAACCACGGCTTATACCTTTGCTTCCACTGCGTTGGCGATTATTCACCAGGGGACTGTACCGGTCTTTGCCGATATCGAACCGGATACCTTTAATATTGATCCTGGGAAAATCGAAGAGAAGATTCGACAGGAGTATGAAATAACCTCAACAGGATTACAGTCGAAAAAGAGCAAACGATTTTTAAGGGGAATCATCCCGGTTCATTTTAGCGGTCAGCCGGCGGAAATGGGACCTATTCGAGAAATTGCCGGTAGGTATGACTTATTTATTATCGAAGATGCGGCGCATGCCATCGGCGCCGTGCATAAAGGCGAGAAGATTGGGAAAAGTCCTTACCCGGTTTGTTTCAGCTTCTATTCCAATAAAAACATGACAACGGGTGAGGGGGGTATGATTGTGATGGATGGCGATTGCCGGGAAAGAGAAAAAAAGTTAAGGATGTATTCCGTACATGGGCTATCAAAGGATGCCATTGAAAGGGATAAAACAGGATTGCCTTTTTATGATATTGTTTATCCAGGGCTTAAGGCCAACCTGACGGATATCCAGGCGGCGCTTGGGGTGGTCCAGGCTAAAAAGCTTCCTGTCATCGACCGTTTGAGAAACCGGGTAGCAGCATGGTATGATGAATTCCTGGCCGGGGTGGATGAAATCACCACGCCGGTTATCAAGGAATACAATCACTCGGCGCGGCATTTGTACCCAATACTACTGAATCCGAAATTAAAAGCGTCCCGCGATGAGATTATCATTGAATTGAGGAAAAAGGGGATTTGTACATCGGTGCATTTTATCCCGATTCATTTTCACAGTTTTTTCAAGTCTTTTTTTAAAGAAGAAATAATGTTACCGGTAACGGAAGACCTGTTTTCAAGGGAAATTTCGCTCCCGATATATCCTGGTTTGGAACGAAACGATGTCAAGTATGTGGCAACCACGTTGAAGCAGATTATCGGTATGGGGAAAAAATGAGTAAAAAAACGCAGGCCGGGAACGGGGGGCATTCCCGGCCTGCTGGGGGGAGAGATATAAAATAATTACAGCATATTTAGACTATATAATACCAAAAAAAAATGTTGAAAGCAATCCCCCGGCTGCGTTTTTTTTCTTTTTATTACCTACTTTTACCCAATTTGAGTTTATCAGCAATTAACTCCATTTCTTCGACGATTTGGTTAAACCTGGACAGGGCGATTTCAATAGGTTGTGGGGTTGTCAGATCGACCCCGGCGTCTTTCAGGGTATCCAGGGGGTATTTCGAACCGCCGCTCTTGAGAAAATCCAGGTAGCGATCCTGTTCTATTTTGCCGCCGTTAAGGACCATATGGGCCAGGGTCGTGGCGGCAATAATCCCGGTGCTATATTGATAGACATAGAAATTATAATAAAAATGGGGGACAGAACTCCATTCATTTTCGATATATTTATTTACTTCCAGGATGCCCTCCTGGTGACCGTAAAACAGCCGGGTTAATTGCAGGTATTTTTTATCCAGCCATTCGGGGGTAAGGGTTTGACCCTTTTCTATTGCCCGGTGCAGGAGCAACTCGAAATCCGCGAAAAGTACCTGCCTGAATAGAGTTCCCCGGAAACTTTCAATGTATTGGTCCAGGATGTATAGTTTCATCAAGTCATCGGTTTCGGTTTTTAATAGATGGTTAACCAGCAGCGTTTCGTTAAAGGTGCTGGCGATTTCGGCCAGGAATATGGGGTAGTGGGAAAGGGGATAGGGCTGGCTGTGGTTTGAAAACCATGAGTGAAGTGCATGGCCGAATTCATGGGCTAGTGTGGAGATATGGTCGAAGGTGCCGTTGAAATTCATCAGCACATAGGGATGCCCTTCATAGAAACTGCCGTTGGAATAGGCGCCGGAACGTTTACCCTTGTTGGGATAGATATCCATCCAGCCGCTGCCAAATCCCTTTTCTAATACAGCGGTATATTCATTGCCCAGTGGTTTCATGGCTTCCAGGGTAATATCCTTTGCTTCCCGGATGGGGTAAATTCTATCCACTTCCGGGACTGAGGAAGCGTAGATGTCGTTATAATCGATTTTCTCAAGTTGTAATAGACGGGCTTTCAGTTTCAGATAACGGTGAAAGGGGGCCAGGTTCTCTTTGATGGTATGAACCAGGGTATGATAAACATCCGGGTGGATATTTTGGGGATAAAGGGCGGCCTGGAGACAGTCTTTATAATGATATACCCGGGAGTAGAAAAAATGTTTTTTGATTTCCGCGTCCAGGAGAGCCGCGTGGGTGTGTTTGAAGTCGGCATGATTCTTCCAGAAGGAACGCATGACCAGGCGGCGGTCCTGGCGGTTTTCTATGCCCCTATAACGGCTGTAGACAGCGATATTCAAACGGATTTTTTCACCGGTT
Source organism: Acidobacteriota bacterium (assembly GCA_030837085.1). GTDB lineage: Bacteria > Acidobacteriota > Aminicenantia > UBA2199 > UBA2199 > JAKAGC01. The sequence continues at coordinate 18,485 of JAUPLE010000143.1, forward strand.
GAAAGCGTTACTTCGGGTGTAGGCATATCCAGGTTATTGAGCAGGCCCGAGGCTTTACCTGGCGACCCTGAAAAAAGCCCGGTCCGGGTGACGATCTCTTCTTTCTCAGGGGGCAGTATGTGTTTTTCCATGCGCAGCACGGAATCGAATTTATGTTCATAAACTTTTAACCGGGGATCGGCGGCGATATATTCCTGGATTTTCTCTTTCCCCAATTTTAGGATATCGGGATCGATGAAGGTCAGCATGCTGTTGAGTTCGACATCAATGGTTTGCATTTTCCCTTTCATGGCCTGGTATTTGGAATTACCCATATCCGTATCTGCCAGCATGTTGGCATAAAGGTACAGCATGTTTTCTTTTTTATCCACTTGATCCAGGAAATCCAATAGGTCAAGCATTTTTCCCGGGGAAGATGTCCATTTCCTGGCTTGCTTTTTGATGGTAGGGAGCATTTTTAACAGTAGTGCTTTGTCCTTTTGCCATTCTTCCAGGTTGGCATAGAGATCTTCGATTTTCCATTTTAATTCCCCGGGGACCTGGGGACGTTCCTTATGGGAATAATCCGGGATTTCAATTATATTTTCTTTTTTCATTTTTTATAGGTGAATACGTGTACCTTCTTTTTCTTCCAGGGCTTCGGCGATATTATCGGTATTGGTAATAATCGCAGTCCCGCCGGTGGTTTCCGCGAATTTGACGGATGATTCGATTTTCGGTCCCATGGAGCCCGGGGGGAAATGACCTTCGGCCAGGTATTTTTTGGCCATTGCGACGGTTACGTCGAATAAAGGTTTTTGTTCCGGTTTGCCGAAATGGATACAGACATGGGGTACACCAGTGAGGAGGAAAAAGTGGGTAGCTTTGATTTCTTCAGCAATTAAGAAAGCGGTCCTATCTTTATCGATGACGCCGTCAACCAATTCGAAGGTGTTATCTTTCGGGTTCCGGACCACGGGGATGCCGCCGCCGCCGCCGGCGATGATGACATTGGCGGTTTTAAATGTATCGCCGATGCTGGAGGAGGAGAATACTTTGATGGGGGTGGGCGACGGCACGACGCGGCGGTACCCCCTCCCGGAATCTTCGATGATGGTCCACTGGGGGAAGAGTTTTTTCATTTCCTCGGCTTCTTGTTTGGTCATAAAAGGACCGATGGGCTTGGTGGGGTTTTTAAAAGCCGGGTCGTCGGCTTTGACTTCTACCTGGCTTACCAGGGTCAGTACATCGAAACCCGGGCGCTCCCGGTTGAGGGTATTAATGATGGCCAGTTCCAGCATGGTCCCTATTTCGGCCTGTGTCAGTGCATTACAGAGGGCCAGGTTTATGGGCGGAAGACCTTCTTTTTGACCGCTCAGTTGTCTTAAATAGGTCATGCCAACCTGTGGGCCGTTGCCGTGCACCACAACGACGTTGAAATCCTTGTTAACCATTAGTTTGATAAGTTCCGCGGCTTTGTAAGCGCGATTCATTTGCTCTTCGGTCGTGCTCTTGCCGTCCGAAAGAAAGTTGCCTCCAATAGCTATAACGGCTGTTTTCTTTTCTTGCATGTAAAAGCTCCTGTTCGTTAGGTTTATGGTTTATGAAAAGTGCTATTATACCAGGAAAAAATTAAGAAGGCAAATCATAAGTGGAATCTAAATTCACCACCATATTTTAAAATGCAGGCGTGACGTTAATCCCTGGAGCGCCCTGCGAGCCGAATTTTCGAGGAACGAAAATCGGCGAGACGGGTTCCCGGAGCCGAGGACCGGCGTAGGGATGAAGCGGAAGGGATTACGTCTACAGCCTGAAAGAATTAGGCGGTGATTTTGAGGAAGTGAGGACAGTGAAAAAAAACCCTATAAAAAGGCAGGGGTCCCCCATGTAGCGGGGGACCTGTAAGGTGAAGGTGGGAGATATGTATTTATATTAAGGGGGGAGAGATGGAAAGGCTATTTATTAGTGCACACATTTTGGGTACCACCTGTACTCGCATTTGCATCTACCGACTGTTTACTATAATCTGTCCTGTACCAACCGTTTCCTTTCAACTGAAAGGAAGACTTCGAAATCAACTTCTCTACGTCGCCTTGACAATACAAGCACGTTGTCAACGGCTCAGCATTTATCTTTTGCAGTACCTCAAAATTTTTATTACATTTATTACATCTATATTCATAAAGAGGCATTTTTTGCTCCCAAATACAGACCTATATATATCATATTTTTTTTGCCCTGTCAACACTCTTTTCTAAAAAAAAATAAAAAAAATTTTCGGACTGCCCGTCGTCCTCGATAGATAAGGGTTTCGCTTTAGAAAAAAAAATTTTAAAAAGTGATTTCGAAGTCAGGGTATTCATAATTGTCCTCGAATTCTTCCCTTATGACCTGTTGGATCCTGGCAGCGCCGGGGCCTTTGTTGAGAAAAGCCTCAAATTCCTTGATGGCTTCTTGTTCTCCCTGGGCGTAAACCTCGACATCGCCGTTGTATAGGTTTTTAACGGTCCCGGTTACGCCCAGCCGATAGGCCGCCCTCTGGGTATAGTACCTGAAGGATACCCCCTGGACACGGCCTTTTACGATGTAATGATAGGTCTTCATTGCTGGTGCTGATGTCACGTGGTCTCGTGTTACAGCTTATACTTGTACCCCCTTTCGAAGGCTTCGATATTGAGATCGATAAGTTTGGGGGGAACTTTTCGCCGGACGATGTCCACCCAGATATTTTTATCGATATCCATGTTGGCGGCCAACACACCTACCAACACGACATTGGTGGCGCGAATGTTTCCCAGTTCCACGGCAATATCGGTGGCCGGCACGACAATAACCCTGGCGGCATATTTTTTCAGGGTTTCTTCGATATTCTCGGGGTATTTCTCAAAACCCGCGGCCACGGGCAGCGGTTCCCAGACATAATCGTTCACCATGATGACGCCGTCTTTGCTGAGGTAATTGATATTTCTTAGGGCTTCCAGTTTCTCAAAGGAGAGGATATAATCGGTTTCATAGAGGGAAGGGAGGGGCGAGAAGACCTGGGGGCCGTAATTGATAGTCGATATCACATCGCCGCCGCGTTGGCTCATGCCGTGGACTTCGCTTTTTTTGACATCGTATCCTTTTTCCAATAGTACATCCGACAGGAGATCACTGGCTGTTAACACGCCCTGTCCGCCGACTCCGCTGATTATTATGGATTTCATTTTTTACCTCCACGTTTGCTTTTCATGAATTCTTCAAGGGTAGTGTCGTGGATATGCATGCCGTTTTCATCCACGAACTGGATGGCTTTTACGGGGCACACCTGGGCGCAGACAGTGCAACCGATGCAGCGTTCGGGTGTGATATGGGATTTTTCATTTTGGGGGGTTATGGCGGGGCAGCCTAATTTGGTACAGAGTTTGCAATAAATGCATTTGGAAGTATCCACCTGCATTGGCGACCATTGGGCGCCCCTGAAGAGCAGCGCACAGGGCCGTCTTACCACCAACACCGATGGCGCTTCCCGTTTTACCTCGCGTTTGATGATTTCTTTTAAAGCCTTGACGTCATATCCGTCGATCTCATAGGTATGCTCGATGCCCAGTCCGTCTTTTGCCAGTTTTACTAAATCGACCCGGGGGGCGGGTTCGCCCATGGCATTCAACCCGGTGCCGGGATTAACCTGGTGGCCGGTCATGGCGGTAATGGAATTGTCCAGGATGATGACTGTGGTTTTTCCTTTGTTGAAGATGATATCCAGCAGCCCGGTGATACCGGAATGGAAAAAGGTGGAATCGCCGATAATGGCTACGGCATTTAATTCTTTGCCTGCTTTTTCACAGGCTTTTTCCATGCCCAGGAGCGCGGTAATGCTGGCGCCCATATCGATGCAGGTGTCCATGGCGTTCAAAGGCGGCAAGGCCCCCAATGTGTAACAACCGATATCGCCGGTGACATTTAACTTTTGCATACTCAGGTTGTGGAAAGTGGCGGTGTGGGGACACCCAGCGCAAAGGGTGGGCGGACGTTTGGGTATGGAATTGAGGTCGAACTTCAACGTTAAATCTTTTTCCCCCAATGACGCGTGTATAACATCGGTGGACATCTCGCCGGTCAATGGGAAAACGTCTTTACCGATGATCTCCTTACCGGTATGCTCCAGTTGAACAAAGGTTTCGATAAAAGGATCGTTTTCTTCCAGGATGTAGATTTTGTCGACATGGCTGGCAAATTCACGGAAGAGTTTGGACGGGAAGGGATAAGGCATGCCGAGCTTTAAAAACCAGGCGTCTTTGAAGACTTCACGGCCATACTGGTAAGATACACCGGAAGCAATGACGCCCACTCGGGTTTTTCCTTCAATGATATGATTAAATTTGAATTGGTTGCTGAATTCTTTGATTTCCTTCTGGCGTTTCTCCACGGCCACGTGTTTGGGCCGGGCCAGCGCCGGTAGGAGCATGGTTCTTTTAAAATCTTTGACGTAATTGATTTCCGGCGGCGTCTCGCGTTCGCCCAATTCCACGGCGGAACGGGAATGACAGGTCCGGGTGGTCATGCGAATCATGACAGGCGTATTGTACTTTTCACTGAGCTTTATTCCTTCTATGACCATGTCTTTGGCTTCCTGGGAATCCGAGGGTTCCAGTACGGGCATTTTGGCGGCTAGGGCGTAATTACGGTTGTCCTGCTCGTTCTGGGAAGAGTGCATGCCGGGATCATCGGCGGATACGATAATAAGACCGCCTTTGACGCCGAGATAACTGGCGGAGAAAAAAGGGTCCGCCGCAACGTTTAATCCCACATGTTTCATTGACGCCATGGAACGGGCGCCGGTGAAACAAGCCCCTAAAGCTTCTTCAAGGGCTGTTTTTTCGTTCGCACCCCAGTGGCAATAGATATGCTCTTTGTATTGCGTTATGTTTTCAAGAATCTCCGTACTGGGTGTCCCGGGATATGCCGCGGCAAAGGTAACGCCTGCTTCATAAGCACCCCTCGCTACTGCTTCATTCCCGGAGAGTAATTCTTTCTTCATTTGACCTCCTGTATCCTGTGATTGATTTTTGATTTTTTACTTTTTTTTAGTTTTTATTGTAATTGTTTTCCAAGCTTAAGTCAAGTCAAAATCCCTCTGTCATGGTAATTCCCATTTGGGCTTAGAAAAACGGAATTTTAATCGACCAGGCACGCAATATCTCTATACGCTATACGACTTCTCTTTATTGCTTAATCTTTCAACTTAAGAATTGTGGGAAAGGCAGGGGGATGTCATTTAATGGCATAAATATCTAAATCTTCCGCCGGCGCCACTATCCAGGCCTATGGAATAATTTCAAAGATTCCAGGGGAAACTTCCCGGAGCTTCGGAAAATCTTTCGGAAGGTCCGGAGCAGGCAAATTTAATGTTTCCAAATCCCTTTATTATCCGGCTAATCCGAAATAAAACCTCTGTTCACCGGGAACTACTCCTGGATCAAGAGCAAATCGTATTCGTTCTAAAAATCCACGATAACCTAATATTATTGGCCCCTTCCACTCATTTGAAACAAATATACTGCTTTCAACAGTAAGATCATAACCAGAATTCTCTTCTGCCAATAAGCTAATATTTATACGATATAACGAGCCGGAAATTCTTCCTAATCGCGTACTCATTATAAATGATTTAGTGGGTAATAAAAGGTCATCTTCAAGAATTTTTGCTGTTTCGCCTCCCATAACCGACCATTCAGCGCCAGAATCTAATAAGGCAAGCTCTGTCGCATCCAGGTTTCCCAATCGGCATTTTACGGCAATAGGAAAACGCCAACGACCTACCCTGGAGCTAACGAGATATATTGAACACCCACTACTCCATAATATATTATGCTGGTTCGATCTTTTATACAATTGCGTCATTTAAGTTATCTATCCGGCAAAACATTGCCCCAGAGAGTTTACCAGCCTGTTTTAAAGAACAGTGCAATTCGATACGACTTTCATGAGCGCCCAGTAATATGCCATTTTTAAGAGCGATCCACTTCCCTTTATACTTGTCTGAGTTATGCAGGAGCCATGCAGCATCCGCTTTAATATTCTCCGTTTCTGTCGATTCGTTCAATTTTGCTTCCGGGTATGCTAAAGCCCTTTGCCAACTATCCAATACATTGGATGTTCCAGGCCGGATGGAGTAGATTACTTCCCGTGCTTCCGCAATTTGCCCTTCTTCCACAAGCCTTTTCACGTGTTCAGAAACCTCTTCTCCATGTGTCTCTAATTCCAACTCCGCCAATAATTCTTTGGCGATCTCGTCCTGAAGAGTTTCCGGCAGCAGCGACACTTTAGCAAAAGCTTGTTTCAATAATACCGTCATGTTTTTCCTCACGTTATACCATAATGTTCATATGATAGATTTTTAGCTCATTTTTGTCAACTATTTTGCGTTTTATTTTAATTTTACCTTTCCATTCCTCGGTTTTTCTCTAACAATCGATTCATCAGGGGCTCCGAAAGGTTACGGCACCCCCCCGAATGAATTCCGGAAGACCTGGATAGATTTTTTGGAGACCTAGAATAACTTTTGGAAGACCCCGAAGGATTTTTGGATGACCCCGAAAAAATCCTGAATGCTTCCGAATGGTTTTTTACCGACCTCGAAAAAAATCTGAGCGCCCCCGAACGAAATTGGGGCGACCCCGAACGAATTTTGACCGCCGCCGATTGATTTTTGGGCGTCTTCGAAAAAATCTTAAAGGCCCCCGCATGTAAATGTAGCAACCCCGAAAAATCTTTTTATGTCGCCGAATGATTTCGGTGCATCCCCGAAAGGATTTGAAAGGTCCCCGAACGATTTTTGGACCACCCCGAAAGAATTTTGACCGACGCCGAACGATGGTAGAAGCCCCGGACAAGATTTTGTCATTTCCGAAAGTCTGTTTTAACCACCGCGAAAAAAGTCTAAAAGACCGCGAATGCTTTCAGGGTGACAGCGAAAGACACCAGGAGGGCTTCGAATTATTTCAGGGTGACCGCGAAAAGATTCTGAAGGACGCCGCACGATGGCTAGATTACCGCGAAAGAAACCTTTATTCCCCCGAAAATATTTTTTAAAGCCGGTAAGGAGTCCTGGTGGTCCAGGATGATTTCTACCCGATCCGGAAAAAACATCAGAAGTCCGCGACCAATTCCCGGCGCTCTCAGACAAAATCCTGGGTGTTAGCGACAGATTTCCGGCGCCTTCCTTTATACAATTGACAGCTAAAAAAGAATAGCGTTAAGCTATCCATAAAGGTATTGCATCGGGGCTGGATAAAGGGCTTTTATCGGATAGCCTCAAGACCCAGCCATTGAAAATTTTCCTCTTTCCCATGTGCCTTATATAAATAGAAAATCTATCTCTTCGTTTGAAATTATTCCTGCTTGATCAAATTTGCTATACTATCAATAATCGTCTGATAAGCTTGCTTCCTGGTATCTGTATTATTGCAGTCATCAGCCAGTCGTTGAGCCATTAAGATATGGTCATTAATCACAGGTTGTTTAAAATATCGGTTCAGTTGATTCAATGATAATTTATGGACATCAAGAAATGTCTTCGTAATATAACCACTAACTCCACCCCCAATTGAAGCTATGATACCACCGGCAGCAAGCACAATCGTTTCTTTTGCATTTAACAACACATTACCACCCCAGATAACAAAGCTAAGACCAGCAATCATTGAAAGTATTGCAAACATAAAGGACCAAGAAGCTCTAGATCGTGTTTGCTGGTGGTATTTCTCGATTTGTTTATTGTAAAGGTTGAAGAGACGTTTTAATTCTATAGATGACCTTATTTCATCAATAGTCTCAGCAATTTCTTTAGTGCGTTCTTCAAGTCCTTCTTGAGTTTTCAAAAGCTCTTCCATACGACGATTAAGTTCTGGTTTTTCTTGGAAAGCTTCTTTTTCCGCTTCCAGAACATTTTCACTTGCTTGTCTCAGATTTTTTGCAGACTTAAAAAATTGGAAAAAACCAAATAAAATTCCTATAAGACCAGCTAAAATCCCTATAAAAACTTGAATAATTTCAGGCATTTATCCTCCTTTGCTTATATCTAAAATAAACTTTTATATCATTATTCAGTTGAAATTTTACTATAGCATCTTTCGAGCGAACCGTCAACATCCAAGGTGAAATGGGAACAAACGAATTCAATTTCTCCATAGGTTGCCCAGAAAATACCGGAAGGCAAGATCAGCGCCATAATTGAGATGCATTGGGAAGGTAAGGAAAATCTTTGCACAATAATACACCGGGACTAAAGTCCTTTTTTTGAAAAAAGGACCTTCGGCCCATTGTTAAAAATGCCGCCTCACACTATCCTTATGCCTTAACCAAAGATACCGGGTAATGTCAAAAGTTTTATGAAAGAAAATGAAAAAAAATTGGCGCTCAAGGATTGAGCGAAGGTTAGAAATAAGACAAGTTGATGTGTTCTTTGACAATTTAGTAAGCCGAGTTAAATA